>DATCLP010000691.1:0-3409 GCA_036563855.1 Steroidobacteraceae bacterium
TCGTAATTCGTGCGAGCGATGGACGTGCCACGGCATCGCTGCCCGCGTTCTCGATTACGGTGACGGCACCTCCGGCGCCACCGTCGTCACCTCCGCCTCCGGAGAATCGTGCGCCGACGATTTCGGGAACACCGCCGACGACTGCGACGGTGGGCGTGCAATACACCTTCCAGCCGACTGCGAACGATCCCGATGGCGATACGTTGGCCTGGTCGATCCAGAATCGTCCGAGCTGGCTCACGTTCAATACGGCGACCGGTCGTCTCTCCGGTACGCCGACGGCAGCGGGTACGGCGAGCAACATCATCATCCGCGTGAGCGATGGAACTGCGACTACGTCTTTGCCCGCATTCTCGATCACAGTGACTGCGCCGACCCCACCGCCTCCGCCGACCACCGGTTCGGCAACGCTTTCGTGGCAAGCGCCCACCCAGAACACCGATGGGTCGCCGCTCACGAATCTCGCGGGCTATCGCATCTTGTACGGAACGAGCCAGAACGCGTTGAACCAGACGATCACGATCAACAATCCGGGTACGACCACGTACGTCATCGACAACTTGACGCCGGCTACCTGGTATTTCGCCGTTCGCGCCGTTAACTCGGCGGGCGTCGAGAGCGCAAACTCGGCGGTCGCAAGCAAGACGATTCAATAAACGCTCGCCCGGGTGCTCGATTCGGGGCAAGGAAGCCCCAGCCGCGAAGCTTTCTTCACCGTCGGCGCTGTCTCGCCGACTGCGGTGTTGCCTACAATCGGCCGACCTCACTGCAAGGGGCCGGTCATGTCGAGCAGCCAACAGTCCGAATCGCAGCAAACGTCCTGGCTGGGACGCCTCCTTGCGCGGCTGGCTACCGTTGAGCCGCGCGAGCTGCCCGCCGTCGTTGCTGCATTCCTGCTGTTCTTCTTTATGTGGGCCGGTTATTTCGCGGTCCGTCCCGTACGCGAGACGATCGGAACGATCATCGGCCGCGATCAGACAGCCGATTTGTGGATATTCACCTCGGCCGCAGCGATTCTGATCATTCCAACGTACGGCGCGATCGTTGCGCGAATGCGCCGAAGCGTCTTCCTTCCTGCCGTGTACGGCTTCGTGGCGTTGGTGCTCGCGTTCACGGGAGTCGCCATGAGCGGCGAACACGTCGATCCGCTCATCGGCAAGGTCTTCTACGTGTTCATCAGCGTGGTGAACCTGTTCCTGATCTCGATGTTCTGGAGCTTTCTGCTCGAGCTGTTCGATACCGGTCAGAGCAAGCGGTTGTTCGGCATCATCGCAGCGGGCGGCAGCGCAGGGGCGCTGCTCGGCCCCTTCGCGTCCGACATGCTCGTGAGCCGCGTCGGCAATAGCGGCATCTTGTTTCTCGGCGCGGCATTGTTCGTTGCTGCAATCGTGTGCCAGCGCGTGTTGTTGAGAATCTGGCGCGATCGGCCCCAGGCACAAGCTCCGGAAGATCGACCGATCGGCGGCAATGTGTTTGCCGGTGTCACGTTGATTCTGAAATCGCCCTACATCCTCGGCATCGCCGTGTTCGTATTCTTCATTTCCACCGTGAACACGCTGCTGTACTTCGAGCAGCTTCGGCTCGTCGAAGGGGCGTTCGCCGACATCAGCGACCGCACACGGTTCTTCGCACGACTCGATTGGATCGTGCAGACGCTGACGGTGCTGTCGCAGGTATTCCTGACCGGCCGCATCGCGAAGAAGTTCGGTGTCATCGCACTCATCACCTTCGTGCCGTTGGTCATGGTGGGCGGCTTCCTTGCGTTGGCAGCGACGGGAACGCTCGCCGTGCTCGCAGTCGTATTCGTCGCGCGGCGGGCGATGGAATACGCGTTCGTGCGTCCGGGTCGAGAGATGTTGTGGGGTCCGCTGGACAAAGAGTCGAAGTACAAGGCGAAGAACACCGTGGATGTCCCCGTCTACCGAGGCTCGGATGCCATCGTCGCGCAGATCAACAAAGCCCTCGATGGCGCCGGTGTGGGTCCGGCGGCAATTGCGATTTTGGGTGCCGGCGTAGCGCTCGTCTGGGCGGCGCTCGGCTGGTGGCTTGGACGCAAGTACGAGACGTTTGCGAATCAGGCGCCGAGCCGCTAGGCGTTCGAGTCGAGGCGGAACTGCATTCGAAGCACCGCGCGGCGCGGGCGCGCCGTGCCATTGGTGACGATGGGCTCGAATCGCCACTGCCGCAGCGCTTGAACGGCCGCATCGTCGAAGACGCGCCGCGGCGAGGATGCTTTCACGCGGATGTCGTTCGGAACGCCGTTCTCGTCGATCGTGAATTCCAAGTCGACCCATCCTTCGGTTCTATTCAGAAGCGCCTCGCGCGGATAAACCGCGGGTACCTCGCGTTTTCGCGGCAGGGTCGCCGCTTGAAGAACAGTCGTAGCTTCGCGCTCGGCGCGGGCCGCACCGATCTGCTCGCGCAGAGCGCGCGTCTGCGGCAGGCCAGGCAGAACTGCCTCAGCGCGGTCGGCGAGCACATCGGCCGTGTCTATATCTCCGGCAGCGAGCGCTGTTCGTGTGCGCTCGAGCAGCGCAAACGACAGGCGCTGCTGCTCGATCCCGACTTGCTCGGACGAGGCTCCCTGTGCGAGCGCCGCTTGTAGTGCCTCGAATGCGTTGTCGCCCGGTGGCTCGATCAGGTTGCCGCTCATACGCAAGCGCGTTGCGCGCTCGATCAGCGCGTCGACGCTTGAGCGTTCGACGGCTTCGCGTGCTGACTGAAGGCGGTTTGCAACGAGCTCCAGATCCGGAAGCGCGAGCTCGAATTCCCGGTCGACGGCAACCGCGGTTTCGTACGTGTTACGCGCCTCGTCGAGCGCGTTTACGTCGATCGCGGCGAGCGATGCATTCAGCAACCGAGTACCGAGGTCCGTGGCAGCGATACGAATCGAATCGAAATCCTCGTTCGCTTCGCGCGCGCGGCGAAGTGCGGCGAGTGCGTTCGCTTCCGGCGGGTCGACGAGTTGATTCGCTTCGAGCAACGCTTTCGCCACCGCGATGTTCGAATTCGCGGATTGCTCTGTTCGCTGCTCTTCGGTGCGCTGCGAAGGTGTTTCCGGCGGTGGCGGCTCGACAGCTCGCGGCACTGCTTTCTGCGCAGTGCTTGCTTGCCGCGACGCTGCCACGAGCTCGGATTGCAACGCGTCCAGGCGCGGATGCCTCGGTGCGATGCGTTGTAGCGTCGTCAACGCATTGCGGGCGGAGACCAAATTTCCGGCAGCGAGCGCTTCGCTCATGCGTTGTTCGAACTGTGCAACGATGCGCTGCATGGCTTCGGTTGCACGCTGATTCGCCGGATCGAGCCGCAGTGCCCTTCTATAAAGATCGAATGCATTCTCCGGCGTCGGCGGAACGAGATTGCCCGCTGCGTAGGCCTCATCGGCACGAGTCAACAACTCGGTGAGCGT
>DATCLP010000692.1:0-9112 GCA_036563855.1 Steroidobacteraceae bacterium
TGATCGATACGAACTTACCCGACGAAGGGCTTGGACGCACGGCGTTCGAGCCGGGCGATGTTTACGGCGTAACGGCACGATCGCTGCTTCTGTTCACCATGGTCGCGGCGAACGGACGCGAAAAGGAAAATTCGCGCGTCAAGGAAAAACAGACAGCTCGATCAGCATCTCCCCGCACGCGCGCGAAGCGGAAAGCGGGGAGCTGAAGACCGCGCATGCGCAAACTCCGCCTCTCCTTGGGGGAGGCACGCTGAGCAACCGCGTGCGGTTGAGGGAATAGGCGCGGTGCCCGGCACTCAGTGCGTCAACCTCTGCGAATGCTCCCCGCCGGGTTGCGATATATCGCGCAGCGCTTCGCCGGCTTCTTCGATGGCGCCGTCGCCGTTTGCAATGTCGCTCAATGAGATGATGCCGACGAGCCGTTTCTGTCGATCGACGACGGGCAGCCTCCGTACCTGGATGTCTCCCATGTTGCGCGAGACTTCCTCGATCGTTTGGTCGGCGAAGCAGTACTTCACATCCTCGGTCATCACGTCGCGCACGGGCGTATCGGGCCCCAATCCTCTTGCAACGCCACGAACCGCGATGTCCCGATCGGTCACCATCCCGATGAGACGATCGTTGTCTCCGACGGGCAGTGCACCGATGTCCATCTCGGCCATCAGTTTCGCTGCCTCACGCAGCGTCTGAGTCGGCGCCGTGAGACGCACGTCGCGGGTCATGCAATCGCTGACTTTCATGACGATCTCCTCGAAGTCGTGACGAAGTGAATGCGAAGGCGGAATGCGCTCGCGCAGGACAAGTTCCGTCATCGGCAGGAGAGCAACCGCAAACAATTGACCTGGCTCGATCTCGAAAAGACTAGCCACGCCCGGATTTGGCGCGCTCTCGGCGACCCTGCGCGTCCTCCTTCTGAGAAGGACTCTGGGCGCTGGGCTCTGGGCGCTTGGTAGTGCTGCGCGCACGGCGCGCTGGAGGTCCAGCCTCTTCCGATTGATTGCCCCCGCTAAGCTCCGACAGATTCTGTTTGACGTCGCGAATCGAGATGCTGCCTTCCAACGATCGGGCGAATGCGCTGACGAAGGCGTTGCGTACGACGCTGACGATCGTCAGCCAGATATTCGCGTCAGGATCTTCGATCGTTCCCGAGAACGGCACACGCGCGGCAACCTGGTCCTCCGGTTTGTTCTCGAAGATGTTGGCGGCGAACTCGACGATGCCTTCCCAGAGCTTTCGCAGCGGATTCTCTTCCTTCTCCGCCGCGCTCGTGATGTTCACGTTCCGCAAGATCGGTTTCGCATAGCCTTTGAACTTGCCGTCGGCTGCGGCGATCTCGACGTACATTTCGAAGTCGCCGCTTTCCGCGTCGGCTTTGATGAATCGACGCAGCCACGGATTCACCTGAGGCAACGCCACCTGCTGTACTTCGACATTGATATCGAAGGTCGGCACCTTCGCCCATGGATCGAGGCTGCCACTCACGCGAGCCGGTGCAGTACCTAATACGCTTCCGTGCATTTCGAACTTCGCAAAAGTCTCTTGGTTGGCATCCTCGACGTTCGTCAGATTCGTCACGATCCCGTCGACGTGTTCTGCAGTCAGGGCGTCTTGAGTCCGGATCCCCGGCGCGCGGAAGGTCACGGTGCCGTCGAGAACGCGAATGGTGTTGAACCGGAACGGCGCGAGCTCTTCAATCTTCGCCTGCCAGTCCTCTTCTCGACCTGTTTGCGTTCGTTCTTTCGTTTCGTCCTGAATCAGGTTAAGGGCCGGATGGATGAACACGACTTCGGAAACCAGCGAACCCTTCAGCAAGCTGGGCCATTCGATGGACAAGTCCACCTGCTCGCAGTCGAAGAACGGAGTCTCGCTCTCGACGCCCCGCTTGACGAGTCGGATCCCTTCGATGCGATATGCGCCGCGCAACAATGAGAGATCCACATCTTCGATGCTGCCGTCGTAGGCTTCGAAGCCCTGCAAAGTACGGTTTACGTATTCTCTGACGGCGTAAGGAAGCGCTGCACGAATTGCAAGCAAGGCGGCTGCGATAATGCCGATCGTCACGAACAATTTGGTTCTGCGAGGCATTCGCGTGTGCCGCTCTCGCCTTAACTGTAGCCGCAACGCGGTGCTCGAAGCTCGGTTCCGGTACTGCACCGCCGATGCACCAAAGTCGCGCAGTGCGCGCTGCCCGTTGGACGACGGACGTCTGTGTTGCGCGACACTTGTCGCGGGCGCGCCGACGATACTTGTGCACTTCCGTCGTATGGACAGCTCCGCCTAGCGCTCCCTGCGAAGCGCGTGAACGTCCGGCTTCTTGTCGAATCTGCTTATTTATTTTGACTGCAAACTGTAGGACAGTGCGTCCTTACGGTACTTCACTACGCCATGACAACGAATGGATGAGTGTCGTGAGGATCGGGAAAATGTTTCGCGTTGAGCCATCGCTTTCATCGGTTCGATCGGGGTGCCGTAGCTTTCAGCGCCGGGGACAACGACGCGATGCGCATCCGCAGTTGGGTACCCGAGCGCCGAGTCGGATCCGGGCGATCCGATCGGTCTAGGGCGGGACGCGAACAGCAAGTGCGCGATACGCAGCGAATCGGAGCTCGGATCATGGATGCAATCGCGCCGGAACAAGGAATGGAAACGTTGAGCGACAGACCGCCGGAGAACGAGAGCCGACTCATCGCTCAGCGGGAGTCTGCTGCGCCAGTCGATGAGCAGCCGCCCTTTGCTCCGGTTTTGCACCGTCTTTACGAGAGTGCACAGATCGCCGCTGTGCTTCTCGATCGGTCGATGCGAATTCGCGCCTACACACCTCACGCGACCGCAATCTTCGATCTCACGCGGAGCGAGGAGGGTCGGCCGATCGGAGAAATTGCGCACCGTCTCGAAGACATCGACTTGTGCACGGAGATCCGTCGGACGTTGGGCGGACGCCGAGCATTCGAGCGTCCGGTTCGCTTGAGAGATGGCAACGTCGTCTACTTGATGCGGATCGTCCCGTGTCGAAGTGAGAGCGGCGAGGACTGTGTTTCGGTGACGTTCGTAAACGTCACTTCCGTCGTCGCGGTCGAGGAGCAGCAACGAATTTTGGTCGCCGAGCTCAACCATCGCGTACGCAATATGCTGCAGGTGGTCATCGGATTGGCCAATCAAACGGTGCATCGATCCGAGAACTTGCAGCAGTTTTCCAAGGCGTTCTTCGGACGCATGCAGGCACTAGGACGTGCTTACGAACTGTTGTCGCGCGACGGCTGGCACAAGGTACCGATCGGGGAGCTCGTTCGCACTCAAGTCGCGCCGTTCGCATCGGAAGGCAGCCGCTACACGAGTCGCGGTGAGCCCTGCGTGCTCACGGCGAATGCGGCATTGTCATTGGGGATGGTGATGTATGAGCTCGCGACGAACTCCACCAAGTACGGCGCGTTGTCGGTACCGACCGGCCGCGTCGAAATCGAGTGGCAGCTCACCGGAGCCGAAGGCGAGCGGCAAGAGTTCATATTTCGATGGAAGGAATCCGGAGGACCAGTGGTCAAACCTCCGACGCGTCAGGGATTCGGCTCGGAGCTCATGCAGCGACAGCTCAAGTATGAGCTCAATGGTCGAGCGGAGATGATCTTCAACGAGGATGGTCTGGCGGTGACTTTGGCTGTGCCGGCCGAGGAAGCATTGGAAATTTCGGAAAGCCCGAGAGGCGGACGGTGAACGATGTCGAGAATTTCGGTGATCGGCTGCGCGGGTTGAGCGTGTTGGTCGTCGAGGACAACGGCTTATTGTGCTGCGTGCTCGAGGAAACGCTGCGCGAGGCAGGCTGCGAAGTCGTCGGTCCCTACGCGAGATTAGGCGAGGCGATGAAGGCAGCGGCCGATTCGCGCATCGATCTTGCGCTGCTCGATATCAACGTGCGCGGCGAGCTCGTTTCTCCGCTTGCGGAGCGATTGCGCGAGCGCGGTGTACCATTCGTCCTGACGTCCGCCTACGAATCGCAAGAGCTCCCGTACTCGCTGCAAAGCGCCATCCAACTGCGTAAGCCATATACCGACCTCGACTTGTTGGATCGTCTTGCTTCCTTGGTCGGCGAACCGCGCCGCAGCAACTAAGCGCTCAGCGCGCGCCCCAGTTCTTTTCTCACGATTGATCAAGCGATCTGAGCAGCCAATCCGGAACCTTGTTGCGGGCTTTCCGTTAGCTCGTACACCGCTGGTATGCGAGACGGTAGGAGATTTTCCATGCGAGCCTTGATTGCACTGTTTGCTGCGGCATTCTTGATCGCCGGCTGCTCGAGGCAAGAGGGCCAGCAGGATCGGGGGGCCGAACCACAAACCACGACGCCGGAGACGACGACTGAGCCGATGCCGACGCCGCCGCCTCAGGACGACACCACGATGCCTCCTCCGAGCGAGACGACACCGCCTCCCCCGAGCGAGACGACGCCTCCCCCGAGCGAAACACCTCCGCCAAACCAATGAACGACGATTCATTGGAATCGAGAATTGAGAATTGGGAATGAGGTGGCGAGGGTTCACGGCCCTCGCCGCCTTGCAGCTGCGCGGCGCTCGCGCTTTGCTGCACAATGCGTCAGGATTGACGCATGCACGAGAACAAGAACGAGCGGGTCTGGTGGGTCTATTTGCTGGCGTGTAAGAACGAGCGGCTGTACGCCGGCGTCGCGCTCGACGTCGAGGCACGATTCGCTTTGCACGTAACCGGTAAAGGCGCGCGATTTACTCGCGCGAATCGCCCTGAGCGCATCCTTGCCGCCAAACCGTTCCCCTCCCGTTCTCTGGCTCAGAAGGCGGAGTGCGCGCTGAAAAAGCTGGATAAAGCGAGCAAGCTCAAGTGGGCGCGCGAACACGCGCGCCCACGGTTGATAGTTGACAGTTGATAGCGGCTGGCTCAGTTGACAGTTGATAGCGCTCCAATCAGTGGGCCAACGGGCGATTGGCAACGGCAGCCGACTCAGCTTTCGCTATCAACTATCCCACTATCACTGTCAACTGATGCTGCGGCCTGCGGTCGCAGCATCACCACATCAGGTCGTCCGGCACCACAAAATCCTTGTACGGATCGTTCTCGTCGGGCTTCGGATCTTCCTTCGGTAGCTCGACGACTGCGTTCGGATTGAGAGCGCGGATCTTTTCTGCGATTGCGGCCGGAATCATTTCGTACTTGCCTTCGCAACGGACGAGAACGATCTCGCCGTTGATGATGCGAGCTCGGAGAGCATCGTCGACGCAGATCCGCCGTACCTTCTGGCGGTGGATGAAATTGAAGTATTCGTCGGTCTCGAGCTTGGGCAGCTTGTGTTGCTCGATGAGCTGCTTCACCTGCTCTGCACGCGCTTTGGCTTCGGCAGCAAGCTGCCGTTGGCGATTGAGCTCTTGATCTCGCGCGATCTTCGCCGCACGTGCTTGCTGCGCCGCGCGTTCGCGCTCCGCAGCCTGCGCCGCCTTATCCTTGTGGTGGCGTTGGCGCTCCTGCCGTTCTGCTTCTTTTGCCTGCTTTTTCGTGCCCAGGCCTGCAGCCAAGAGCTGCTCCCGCAAGGACAAGCTCATAATCGCCTCGACCCTGATTTCGCTCGGCTCGCTATCTTAAGCGAAGTCCGTGACTGTTGGTCGACGGGCGCCTCGAGCCCTCAAATGTCAGGTCGGCTCATGCCCGAAAATTTCGGTAGCCGTTCTCCGATCGCCTCATGCGCGCGACACGACAGTGCGTAGGTCTTCCGATAGCCAGGCATCGACGGCGTCGTCGAATGCAAACACGCTCGGTTCCACGTCGCCCGGGTGGAAAACGCCGCTGCGGCAAAGCGACAGTACATGATCCATTGCAGGACGCAGGTTCGGGCGGCCCATTCGCAGCGTGATGCCTCTGAAATACAGCTCGCGTTGCGGTAACCGGATCTCGTCCTCGTAGAAAACGACCGTCGTGACGATGGCCTCAGGTGCCGCGGCCCGGATCAAGGCAGGCAGTACTGCCGGCTCACCGCACGCATCGACAATGATGTCGAATCTGCCGTGTTCAGGAGCAAGTGCTTCGGTCACGCGCGCACCGAGTGCGGCAGCGCGTGCGCGTTCCTCGGGTTCCGTGGCGACGAAAACGACGCGGCCCGCACCAAGCGCAAGGCCGAGAGCCACCGCGTACAAAGCGATGACCTTTGCCTTTCCGCCGAGCACCAGAACTTCGCTGCCGGGCCGCTGTAGGAGCGGAGCGCCGACAGCTCGCCACGCATCGAGGGCCATATCCGCTGCGCCGATCAAGCCGATCGGATCGAGCCCCTCGGGAACAGGTACGAGCATCGAGTCCGCAAATGGAACCCGAACGTAATCGGCGAGTGCGCCGCCGAAATTTCCGGGACGCCCCATGCCGAACGACGCACCGAAGGGTACCGACTCGCATCTGCCGGTCAGACCAAGTCGACACGCGCGACAAATACCGCAGCTAATCTGTGCCGCAACGACAACACGCATTCCGGGACAGACCGTTGCCACGCTCTCGCCGATCTCGACGACTTCCGCGATGCATTCGTGGCCGATCGGTTCGCCGCTTGCGATCGGCACGAGTCCCCGCACGAAACCGACGTCGAGATCGCAGCGTCCGACGACGATCGGACGCACGATGGCATCGAGCCCCGATTGCAACGTCGGACGCCGCGTCTCACGCCAAGCAACACGTCCAGGTGTCTCGATGACTAGATGCCGCATACCTTCCGTCATGAGATCGATCCCTCCGCAATTGCTCAGCGCGAAAATCTTTACGTCGCGGGCGTGCGCACGCAAATGCAAAGATCGAATCGAATGGTATTAGCGTGGTGAATGGCGAACGACGATGTCGTTCAAAATTGAGAATTGAGAATGGAGAGCTCGGGCGCTGTGCGATCAGCGAGGTATGGGATTTCCATCGGGTGGAACAGTAATCTGGTTGCCCCAGCTTCTGTGAGCTCTCGCCGTATGCCGTAACCCCACAAGGCACCCACGGGCACGATGCCGTTCTGCACAGCGCCTTCAATGTCGTGGTGTCGACCGCCGATCATGTTCACAGCGACCTTCAACAGTTCTCCAAATGAGTTGCGAAGCGGGGTTCTCAATTGCAAATGGCATCGTCGTACGCCTACCTGCTTCTCCCATCGATCAAGTTCCGTTTGATGTTCGTCAGATCGACGCCCTCCAAGCAGCGCACGTTGATCGCGGCCGTCTCGGCGCCGTTGGGTGCCTTCCCTGTTGCAAAGGGTGCGCATCCGCACGTCGGGCAGAAATGGTGATCGATGACGTGCTTATTGAACTTGTAAATGGACGTCTCGCCTTTGCCGGCTTTCACGCGCAAGCTGGTGCGAGGCACGAACCAGAGCAGGTAGCCCTTCCTGCTGCAATGTGAGCAATTGCATTCGTTGACTTCGCTGAATGCTCCGTCGACTTCGAATGCGATCCGACCGCAATGACAGCTTCCCGAGTACATGACGTGCTCCTCATCTCATTTCGATTTCGGCGGCGGAACGCTTATGGTTTTTCGAAACTGCGGGTTTGCCGCGCCGATCGTCACATGCGTTGCTCGACATGGCAATTGACTCATGCCGATCTTCAAGGTTTTCTGGTAATCCATACGAGCCGGATCGTTGGGTTCGCTATCTAGCAAGAGACCAAAGACTTCCTGCGTTCCGTCGCCGCGTGTCCGGCACTGTTCCCACCGTACCGTGAAGGCATGGTTCGCATGCGTGCCTCGATACGCAATTTTGACGACCAGCTCATCGGTGCTAGCGTCGTACGACAAATCGACGACGTTCATCGCCATTGCACCGGCTGCGAACATCGTCACGATGCCGCCGAGCCACAGAGCCAAGGCGTGTCTCGTTTTCATGATGTTGCTCCTCGTACCTCGCATCGTTTTATGTCCCGATCGTGGGCGCCGGCTGCTCGCGGCGCAACTCGAGACGCTTTAGGATACCAATGAAGAATTGAGATCTGAGAATGGAGAATTGAGAATGGGTGGGAGGGTTTGATACGCCCATGGAGCTGTTGGCGCGTTCGACGTGCCTAGGCAGCTCGAGATCGACACATGCCTGGATCTTGACGGACGTCTCGAGCGCGACCAAGACGTCTGCGAGGCGGCAGGTTCGGTCATGAGGTAGCAAACCAGAATGAATCGACGTTTCTTCGCGTGCTTGCTCGTCGCGCTCGGACTTGGTGCTGCATTGGAACCGTCTCCCGGCCGCGCAGCCTCTTCAATGAACCTCGAGCGGGCCTCTGAGATCGTTGCCGAACCGGCAGAGTGTCTCGTGAAGCTGATGGAAGAGGTTGATCCGAATTGGACCGAGGTCTTCTGGCGCTTCGAGATCGAGGAAACGCGCAATACGTCGAGCGGATCGTACGTGACTCCCAGTGGTGTGGAACGTTCACATACAATCCGAAGACGAAGACCTTGTTGTTCGTGATTGAGTCAGCTCAGCCGGATCGGACTTGGAAGCATTTCGCGCGCTACACAGTTCGGCGGGCGCGCAATTGAGACCAATCTCAGTTCTCCATCCTCAATTCTCCATTCTCAGTTTTGGATGCAATCCACGCTCTAGCACTTTTCAGCTTCGCGGGATCCACGTTCGATGCCGATCTCGTCCAGACCTCCATTGCTTCCAGTAGCTTCGCGGCGAGCTTCTGATCGAGCGCATACAAGCGCAGGTAGTTGAAGCGCGCGCGGTCGAAGTCGCCCAAGCCCAAGTACGCTTCTCCTTGGTACTCGATCGCGTGCACGTAATCGGGCTTCAGCTCGAGCGCGGTCTGATATGCCTCGAGCGACGCTTCGTAGCGGCCGAGCTTGCGGTGGATGTAGCCCAAGTACGTGTGAGCTTCGTACATCGCCGGCTCTGCGCGTACAACTTCTTCGAACGCAGCTTTGGCGCGCTCGTAAATCTGGACGGCTTTTTCGGGGCTCGGTTCGGATGCGCCAATTTCATCGAGCGTCCAGACTCCCGCTGCATAGGCATCGCGGGCGCGCTGGCTGTATACGACGCCGCCATCGAGCGATCCCGGGATGTACCGGCGCGGCTCTTCGGCAAGCGCAGTGAGTGCGACGGATAGAAGGCTCACGGCGAGAGCGGTGCGAGTGTGCATGAGATCTCCCA
>DATCLP010000693.1:0-1738 GCA_036563855.1 Steroidobacteraceae bacterium
GGCAAGGAAGCTCGTCGCGAGCGAGGAATTTCAAGAGACGCTGCGTAAGCTTCGCGCCACCGACAACGTCGATTACGTGCAAGTCGCCGCCGCGAAGTTCGCGGTTTTGCCGCTCGTCTACGAGCACTTCCGCACGCATCATCTGGCGAACGACACGCCGCGCGCGCAAGCGTTTCGGCAGTATTTGGAGGAACGCGGCGAACCGTTGATGCGACACGCGCTCTTCGATGCGCTCGATGCGCACTGGCGTTTGCAAGGTCCGCAGTACTGGGGATGGCCGAGCTGGCCTGAGGAGTACCGGGATCCGACTTCGCTTGCGGTGAATCGCTTTGCACGCGAACGAGCGCGGGATGTCGAGTACTACGCTTGGCTGCAATGGATCGCGGAAGAGCAGCTCATTGCCGTGCAGCGTCTTGCGAGAAAGCTCGGAATGCCGATCGGCTTGTATGGCGATGTGGCAGTCGGCGCGAATCCGGCCGGATCGGAAACATGGTCGAATCGGCATCTCTACGTTCAGGATGCTTCCATCGGCGCGCCGCCGGACAAGCTTGCGCTGAAGGGACAGGATTGGGGAGTGCCGCCGCAGCATCCCGATGTGCTTCGCGCGCAGCGCTACGAGCCGTTCATCGTGATGATCCGTAACAACATGCGGCCGTTCGGAGCGCTGCGGCTCGATCACGCGATGACGCTGTTTCGCCTGTGGTGGGTGCCGCGCGGCATGAGCTCCGCGCAAGGCGCGTACGTTCACTATCCGCTCGACGATCTGATCGCAATACTCGCGCTCGAAAGCCAGCGCAACGAGTGCGTCGTGATCGGCGAGGATCTCGGTACGGTGCCCGACGAAGTGCGCCTCGCGATGGAGCGCTATGGGATCTATCACTACAAAGTGCTGTTCTTCGAACGCGAGCTCGATGGGCGTTTCAAGCCGCCGCAAAATTATGTGCGTCATGCGCTTGCCACGGTGACGACGCACGACCTGCCGACGCTGCGCGGCTGGTGGGAGAGCCGCGACATCGAGCTGCGCGACCGACTGAATCTATATCCGAGCGAAGAAATCAAAGCGGAAATGCACAACGGCCGTGCCGCCGAGCGCGTCAGCATGATGCAGGCGCTACACGAGCATCGGCTTTGGTATTGGCAGTCGCATGAGCCGCTGCCCGAGTATTCGCCTGCGCTAGCGCGAGCAATTCACGCCTATCTCGGCTTGTCCAGCGCCAACATTGCCATGCTGCAAATCGAGGATCTGATCGGCATGACCGATGCTGTCAACGTGCCCGGCACCGATCAGGAACATGCGAATTGGCAACGCAAAGTTGCACTCGATACGGCGGAAATTTTCGCGCGCGACGATGTGAAGGACATCCTTGCCGCAATGAACACGGCACGTCGCGGCATCAATCCCAACGCCTGAACGCGAAAAAATCGCCTTCGCCGAAACCGGGACAGGTTCTGGCAGGTTTGATGTCTATCGTGGACTCGCGACTGGTGACTCGTCGTGATTCGCGATTCTCGGGCTACGGGCGACGGTAAGAAGCGTTCGAATGTCGAATGCGCATCATCCCTTTTCCTTTGGGAGAAAGTGACCGGAGGCCGGATGAGGGGAGCACACGAATCGAAAACTTGTGTGGCTAACTGCCCCCTCACCGCGACGCATCCGCTCTCGCCGCCTCTCCCCAAGGAGAGGCAGATTGACGCGCGCTCGCGCGATTGCCTCTCCCGGGTGGGAGAGGTCGCAGAG
>DATCLP010000694.1:0-6796 GCA_036563855.1 Steroidobacteraceae bacterium
ATCCAGATCCGGAAGCTGGCCGAGGCGTTGCTGCGGAATCCGCTTGATCATCGCCTGGCCCGGCGGCGTTTCGAAGAACGTGCTGTTCATCTCGGTCGCGAAATAACCGGGCGCAATGCCGTTCACCCGGATCTGATAACGCGCGAGCTCGAGCGCCATGCTACGCGTCAATTGCGTGAGCCCGCCCTTCGAAGCGGCATACGGCGCGACGTGACCGGCCTGACGGAAGCTCAGAATCGATTCGATGTTGATGATGCTGCCTGCACGCTGCCGGTCGCGCATGCGCCGCGCAACAGCCGTTGCGACGAGAAACGCACCCTTCAGGTTCACATCGACGACGGCATCCCAGTCCGCTTCCGTCTGCTCGAGCAAGGGTTTCGAAACCGCTACGCCGGAATTGTTGACCAGGATGTCGATCGGCCCGAGATCCGCCTCGATACGCTCGATCGCGTTGACGATGCTCGATGAATCCGTCACATCGAGCGCAACGGCCGCCGCGCTCCCGCCGCGCGCACGAATTTCATCCGCCAGCGCCTGTAGCGCACCGACACGTCGAGCGCCCAAGCCAACTTTCACGCCGTGCTTCGCCAACACGCTCGCGAAATGACGCCCAAGTCCACTCGATGCGCCCGTCACGAGCGCCACTTTGTTGGAGAGATCTGAAAAGAGTTGCATGCCTGTGCCGAGGTCAGCCAAAACTCGAAGCGACGGAGGTTCTGCGACGCGAACGCGCATGATAGCCGGTCATGAGCTGCAGCGTCATTGCCTCCGACGACTCAGTTCCTGCCACTGAGGTTTTCGTGATCAGATCCCACAGGCCCGGTGGCGCCGCATCATCAAGAACAAGCCCATCTGAGATAGGACGAAATACGAAGTCGACAGCAAGCGCCCTGTCTTCGTCTCTTACACGTGAACTCAGTACGCCGCCATGCCAGTCAGGTTACGCGCTATGAGAAGCCGCTGAATATCCGACGTTCCGTCCGGCACCGTCATAACGCGCGCGTCGCGGAACAAGCGTTCGATCGGATACTCAGGACTCAATCCATGCGCGCCGAATACTTCGAGACAGCGATGCGTAATGCGGACGGCGGCTTCGGTCGCGAATAGTTTCGCCATGGAAGTCTGCGTATCGCAGCGCGCGCCGCGATCGACGAGTTGCATGCCGCGATAGACGAGCAGTCGTGCAGCCTCCAGTTCCGTTGCCGATTCGGCGATCTTGATCTGGATGGACTGGTGCTGAGCGATCGGCTTGCCCCATTGCACGCGATTGCGTGCGTATTCGATCGCCGCCTCGAGCGCTGCACGTGCAATGCCGAGACTGATGACGCCCACAAAGCAGCGTGCTCGTTCGAACGTGCGCAATGTCTGCGCGAGCCCCGCCCCTTCCGCGCCGATGATGTTCGTCTCCGGCACTTCGCAGTCGAGCATAATCTGCCCGGTCGGCCATGTCTTGAGCCCGAGCTTGTCGAGATTCGTCGTCGTAAAGCCATGTTCGTAGCGATCGACCAGAATCTGACTCAGCGGCACCGCCGGATCGTCGCTCGTCTTGCAAACGACGATGGCGAGATCCGCAATCGAAGCATTCGAGATCCACGTTTTCTCGCCGACGATCCGCAGCGTGCCGCGACCGGTCGGCGTTGCCCGCGTCACGATATCGCGCGGATTCGAACCCACGCCCGGCTCGGTGATCGCCGTGCATAGCGTGCGGCT
This sequence comes from Steroidobacteraceae bacterium, assembly GCA_036563855.1. Lineage (GTDB taxonomy): Bacteria > Pseudomonadota > Gammaproteobacteria > Steroidobacterales > Steroidobacteraceae > Steroidobacter. Next base: position 1,711 of record DATCLP010000694.1, read on the forward strand.
GCCTGCTTTCAGATCCGCGAGATAGCGATCTTTGAGATGCTTCGGCGCATAGCGAGCGAAGGTGCCCACGGAGCCGTCTTGCAAACTCGCCATGCCGCCGAGCCCGCCGTCGATGCGGCACAACTCTTCGATCATCCGGCCGTTGAGGACGTTCGAGAATCCGTGGCCGCCGTCTTCTTTCGGCAAGTACATGCCGCCGATGCCGAACGGTTCGAGCCGCTGCAAGAATGCCTTTGCCTCTTCCATCGTCGGCGCACGTTCGCCGAGCGCTCTCGCGTAAGGCTTGATCTCTTTCTCGAGGAAGCGGCAGAAGTTGTCGAGGATCATCTGCTCTTCGTCGTTCAGATCGACGGTCATGCTCGCCTCTCCAACGGCAGGGCGGGTTGCGCCAAGACAACCCGCTCAAACACGCAGCACTACCCTGCGTCAACGCCCTTGCCACACCGGCGGACGCTTTTGCGCGAACGCCGCAAGCCCTTCTTTGAAATCCTTCGACGCGAACACCGCCGACGCGATTTCCATTTGCTCACGCCAACCGCGCTCCTCCGTCCATCCTTCTGCGCATTTCCTGAACGCGATCTCTTTCGATGCCTTGAGCGCAAGCGGTGCGTTGGCGGCAATGCTGCGAGCCAGTTCGAGCGCGCTGGTGAGCGCTTGTCCGGGTTCGACGACACGATTGATGATCCCATAACCTTGCATCGTCTCTGCGCTGACGGGCTGCCCCAAGAGGATCATTTCCATCGCAACGTGATACGGAATGCGTGTCGGTAGCCGCAGCAGTGCGCCGCCGACAGCGACCAGGCTGTGTTTGACTTCGGGTAAACCGAACACGGAAGCGCGCGACGCGACGATGAGATCGCAGCTCAACGCAAGCTCGAAGCCGCCGGCGAGGGCCGGCCCCTCGATCGCGGCAATGAGCGGCTTCATCGCAGGTTTCGCCATGATCCCGAACGGGCCGCGCCGCGATGTCATTGCAGCTTCACCGCGCGCGACCGCTTTCAAGTCTTGTCCTGCACAGAAATAACCGCCGGCGCCGGTGATGATGCCGACGCTGACGCTCGTGTCTTCGTCCAGCCGATCGAGCGCCGCTTCCAATTGCCGCGCCGTTGCAAGATCGAAAGCATTGCGCGCGTCGACCCGATCGATCGTGATCACCAGAACGTTGCCGTCCTGCGTGATGCGGATGGTGTCTTGGTCGTTGCTCATGATTGCCTCACATCGCCATGTCGAAGCCGCCGTTCACCGGATAGGTCTGACCGGTGATCCACGCAGCTGCCTCAGAGGCAAGAAACACAATCATGTTCGCGACATCGCTCGGCTCGCCGAAACGACGCAGGACATATCTGGATAACGCGCGCTTGGCGAACTCTTCGTTCGCGAGAAATTTTTCTGTTGCCGGCGTGCGTGTCGCCGAGATCGCAACGCAGTTCGCTCGCACGTTGAAGCGGCCGATGCTTCGCGCGAGTGCACGCGTGAACCCGGCAGCACCCGCTTTCGCGCCGCTGTAGATCTCCATGTTCGCTTCGCCCACACGTCCAGCATCGGAGATGACGTTGATGATCGAACCCGCACCGCTTGCGATCATGTCCGGCAGGAAAACTCGGCAGGTGTTCAGCACGCCGTAGAAGTTGACGCCCATCCATGTGTTCCATTCGGCAGGCTCCTGCTCCCAGAACGGCTTGCCGCTCACTCCGGCGCCGGTCGGTCCCGCGTTGCCTGCGTTGTTGACCAGGATGTGAATCGCGCCGACCCGGGACTTCGCTTCATCCGCCATCGCGCGTATCGATGACAGATCCGAAACATCGGCCGTGCAGGCAACAGCCGCGTCATTCGTACGGCGCGCTCCATTGATCTCATCCGCTACTTGCTGCGCGCGCTCGCGGAAGTAGTCGTTGACGACGACCTTGGCGCCATACGCGGCCAGATGCAGCGCGGCTTGTTTGCCAACCCCCTGGCCCGCGCCGGTGACGAGGGCGGTTTTGCCCGTGAGATCGAGGATGTTCATGACTTCGTGGCTTCCTTTGTTGAGGCCTGCATTGCCGGTGGTTCGCACGGCCGAAGACCCGAACGCGGCATGCGGCATTTGTTATGGACAGCCACATTGTTGACACGAAATCATTGACTTGTCCAGCCAAAATATCACAGACTGACCATTGCAATATGGTTATGCGCGGACGTCACTAGATTTATACGCGCATCCAAGAGCAGGGGACGATCGAATGACCGAGATCTCGCGCGTGGCGCATCCCACGCTGTACGGCCCGACGACCGAGGGAGGCGTGACGCTGTTCGGCCTGCGCTGTCGACGCTGCGCCAAGGTGGGCTTTCCCCGCCAACGCTACGGGTGCGAAAACTGCGGCGCCTACGGTGACGACTTACTCGATCTGGACCTGGCACCCGAAGGCGAGCTGGTTTCATTCGCCGCCGTCCATCGACATCAGGGACGAGACATCCAAGCGCCGTTCGTCATGGCGGAAGTGCGGCTCGACAGCGGACCGCTTCTGCGCTGCACGCTGGCACAACGCGACGATGCCGGTCTTGCGATCGGCAAACGGGTCATCGGACGACTCGTTGACGGGACAAGCCCCGACGCGCCTCGAGAACTGCGCTTCTTTGTCGCGGGAGCCTGACATGGCGAAGCGCTTGAGCGATTTACGCCCGGTCTATGTCGTTGGGATCGGCCTGCACCGCTATCAACGGCCTTCCGATACCCCTTACGTTGCGCTGGGACTGGCCGCGGTACGCAGCGCACTTGCCGACGCAGATCTCGAATGGAAGGCCGTCGAATCCGTATTTCATGCGAATTGCATGCTCGGCATGGCGCCTACGCGCGTGATGCTGCGTCATCTCGGCGCCACCGGCATTCCGATGCAGCAGGTCGAGAATGCCTCCGCGTCGGGTTCGACGGCGTTTCGCAATGCCGTTATGGATGTTGCTTCCGGCATCAGCGACGTGTCGCTCGCACTCGGCGTCGACAAGCCGGCACCGTTCACGCTCGCATCGACGAAGAACGGCCTTGACACGCTCGAACGCGATCGCGTGGCCGCTTTCACGCATTTCGCACTACTCGCACAAACCTACTGCGCAGAGAGCGGTGCAACGGCGGAAGACTTCGCACGCGTCGCCGTCAAGAATCACGGCAACGGCGCGAAGAATCCGTTCGCGCAGCGGCAACAGTCGCGCACGCTCAGCGAGATTCTCGACGCCGAGCCCGTTGCGGGTTTCTTGACGCCGTTGCAATGCTGCCCCGTTGGCGAAGGCGCCGCCGCCGTGCTCGTCGCCTCCGAAGATGCCATCCGCAAGTACGGACTGAACCGCCGACGAGCGCCACGGGTGCTGAGCTCGACCATGCGCAGCGAACGAATCTATGAACCTGCGACCGGATTCGACGCCGCGCTCACCGAAGAAGCGGTGACTCAGGCCTTCGCCGAAGCGCAGATCAAACCCGATGAGCTCGACGTCGTCGAGTTACACGACGCCTTCACGGTCGAAGAACTGCTCTATGTGGAGCGCATGGGCTTGTGCGCTCGAGGCGATGCACCTCGAGAGCTCAGGAGCGGCGCGTTCGACATCGGCGGCCGGGTTGCGGTCAGCGCGTCGGGCGGACTGCTCGCAATGGGCCACCCGCTGGGCCCCACCGGCATCGGACAAATCGCAGAGATCACTCGGCAGTTGCGCGGCGAAGCCGCAGGCCGGCAGCATCCCGGCGCAAAGACGGGATTAGCCCATATGGTCGGCGTCGGCGCGGTCTGCGTCGTGCACATCTTGCGTAACGAGGACTGAGCGCGGAGCAGATATGAATCAGCCATTGATGGGAAGCGCGGAATTCTTCACTGCGAAGCAACCGGATGCGATCGCTTTTTTCGACGGCGACGAGCGGATCACCTGGCGACAGTGGAACACGCGCGCCGATCGTTTGGCCGCGGCATTCATCGCTCAGGGAATCGCAGCGGGCGATCGCATCGCGACGCGCCTCGGGACACGCCACGAGTGGTTCATCGTGCAGCTCGCAGCGAGCAAGATCGGCGCTGCGCTCGTAGGCATCAACAATCGCGCCACCGTACAAGAGGCCGACTATCTGCTCGAAGACTGCGGGGCGAAAGCACTCGTGATCGACGATGCCGATCCGGAACCGATCGTCGCTGTCGCACGCAACAAAGGCATCGACATCATCGTGAGCTTCACCCGCATGGTGGGTGCAGCTCATTTCGCGGCGCTGATCGCAGACGATGTCCCCGCGAAGCCGTTCATCTCGAGAGCGCCTGCCCCGCTCATTCTCTATACCTCCGGTACGACGGGTCGGCCCAAAGGCGTTGCATTGGATCCGGCACTGCTGGCACGGCGCGAGAACGTACAGGCGTATCGCGAGTACATGGCGAATGTTGCACCGCTGACGCAAGACTCGCGCTTTCTGTTGAGCCTGCCGATGCATCATGCAGCCGGCCCCAATTCCTCGTTGTTTTGTCTGCGCGCCGGCGGAAGTGTCGTCGTGCAAACCAAGTTCGACGCGGAAGCGTTCCTCGAGCTCATCGATCGCTTCCGCGTCACCAACTGGACGGCGGTGCCGACGATGATTCATCGCTTGGCAGCCTTGCCTCACACCGTCGCACATCGCTTCGACCGCTCGAGCCTTCGCGCCATCAACATTGGCGCCGCGGCCGTGCCGTTGCAGTTGAAATTGTGGTCCAAGGAATTCTTCGGTCCGCAGTGCTCGATCATCGAAGGCTACGGGATGAGCGAGACGCAGATGATCAGCTATCTGCTCCCCGACGACTGGGCGATCGCACCCAACTCGAGCGGCAAACCGATTCCGTACGTGGAAGTAAGAATCGTCGGACCGACGGGAACCACGCTAGGTCCGAACGAGCCCGGAGAAATCTGCGCGCGCACGCCGCTCACGATCGATCGCTACCTCAATCGCCCGCCGTTCGGTCCCGATGAGCTCACGCCGGACGGTTTGTTCCGCACCGGCGATGTGGGCTACCTCGACGAGAACGGCTATTTATATGTGACGGACCGGCTCAAGGACATGTTCATCGTGGGCGGCACGAACGTCTACCCGGCCGAGATCGAGGCAGTCCTGAAC
>DATCLP010000695.1:0-2960 GCA_036563855.1 Steroidobacteraceae bacterium
GCGTCATATCGAGCGACTTCTCGAGCCCGTGATCCTGCGGGATCTGGCAATAGCGGCCGACTTCCGGACCGACGTCCGGCGAGTACAGCAGGTTGCTGAAGTCGAGGCCCTTCGCCTTCCAGTGCGAAATGGCCTTGCGTCCTTCGAGCTTGTCGACGCGTCCGACCATCTCGTTGATGGTGCGGAAGCCGAGCTGCGCCATGATCTCGCGCAGCTCCATCGCGACGAACTTCATGAAGTTCACGACGTGCTCGGGCTTGCCCGCGAAACGCTCGCGCAGGCGCGGGTCCTGAGTCGCGATGCCCGCCGGGCACGTGTTCAAGTGGCACACGCGCATCATGATGCAACCCGTCGCAACCAGCGGTGCCGTTGCGAAGCCGAATTCCTCCGCGCCGAGCAGCGCTGCAATCGCAACGTCGCGGCCGGTTTTCAGCTGACCGTCCGTCTCGACGACGATGCGGCTGCGCAGATTGTTCAGTACCAGCGTCTGATGCGTCTCGGAGAGACCGAGCTCCCACGGCAGACCTGCGTGCGCGATCGAGGTCTGCGGCGAGGCGCCGGTGCCTCCGTCGTAGCCGCTGATCAGCACCACGTCCGCGTGCGCCTTCGCGACGCCTGCAGCGATCGTGCCCACGCCGACCTCCGATACGAGCTTCACGCTGATGCGCGCGTGGCGGTTCGCATTCTTGAGATCGTGAATCAGCTCGGCGAGATCTTCGATCGAGTAAATGTCGTGATGCGGCGGCGGCGAAATCAAACCGACACCCGCCGTCGTGCCGCGCGTCTTGGCAATCCACGGATACACCTTCGTGCCCGGGAGCTGGCCGCCTTCGCCGGGCTTTGCGCCCTGCGCCATCTTGATCTGCAGCTCCTGCGCGTTGACCAGGTATTCGCTGGTGACGCCGAAGCGGCCCGACGCGACTTGCTTGATCGCCGAGTTCTTCGAATCTCCGTTCGGCAGCGGCACGAACCGTTCCGGATCCTCGCCGCCTTCGCCCGTGTTGCTCTTGCCGCCGATGCGGTTCATCGCAATCGCGAGCGTCTCGTGCGCCTCCTTGCTGATCGAACCGTACGACATCGCGCCGGTCTTGAAGCGCTTCATGATGCTCTCGATCGGCTCGACCTCGTCGATCGGAATCGGCTCGGGGTTCTTGAACTCGAGAAGCCCCCGCAGCGTGCAGAGATTCGTCGCCTGCTCGTTGATCAGACGCGAATACTCCTTGAACTGTTCGTAGCTGCCGTTGCGTACCGCCTTCTGCAGCCGGTGAATGGACTCCGGGTTGAACAGATGGAACTCGCCGTCCGAACGCCACTGATACAGACCGCCGACTGGCAGCGTCTGATGATCGGTGCGGCGTTCCGGGAACGCCGCACGATGGCGCAGCAGCACTTCTTGGGCGATCGCTTCCATGCCGATGCCGCCGATGCGCGAGGCCGTCCAGGTGAAGTATTCGTCGATGACGTCCTGACGCAGACCGACGGCTTCGAATACCTGGGCGCCGCGATAGCTTTGAATCGCTGAGATACCCATCTTCGCCATCACCTTGATGACGCCCTTGGTCGCCGCCTTGACGTAGTTCTTGCACGCGGTCTTGTGATCGATGTTGACGAGGCGATCGTCGCGGATCATTGCGTCGATCGTCTCGAACGCCGTGTAAGGATTGATCGCGCTCGCACCGTACCCGATGAGCAGGGCGAAGTGGTGCACTTCGCGCGCTTCGCCGGTCTCGACCACGAGGCTCACGCGCGTGCGCAACCCTTCGCGGATCAAGTAATGATGCAGCCCGGCCACGGCAAGCAATGCCGGAATCGGCGCAAACTCGCGGTTCACGCCGCGATCGCTCAGGATGAGGACGTTCACTTCCTCTTCCTCGATCATGCGGCGGGCCATCACCCGGATCTCTTCCATCGACTTGACGAGGCCCTTCTCGCCGCGCGTCACGCGGAACAGCATGGGCAGCACGCCGACTTTGAGGCCCGGCAGTTCCATGCGACGCACTTTCGCGAACTCGTCGTTCGTCAGAATCGGCCACTTGATCTCGAGGCGGCGGCAGTCGGACGGTTGCGGATCGAGCAGGTTGCCCTCCGAGCCGAGGCGCGTCTCGGCCGAAGTGATGATTTCCTCGCGGATGCAGTCGATCGGCGGATTCGTCACCTGCGCGAAGAGCTGCTTGAAATAGTCGTAGAGCAGTCGCGGCTTGTTGGACAGGACGGCCAACGGCGTGTCGTTGCCCATCGAACCGACAGCTTCGACGCCATGCTGCGCCATCGGCGCAATCAGCATCCGCTCGTCCTCGAACGTGTAGCCGAACGCGATTTGCCGCTGCACGAGCGTATCGTGATCCGGCGCCGGCACTTCCGGTGCGGGCGGCAGGTCGTTCAGGTGCACCATGTGCTCATTGAGCCACTGGCGGTACGGACGCTCGGACGCGATCGTGCGCTTGATCTCCTCGTCGTCGATGATGCGGCCTTGCTCGGTGTCGACGAGGAACATGCGTCCGGGCTGCAAACGACCCTTTTGCAGGACGTCTCCAGGAGGCACGTCGAGCACGCCGGCTTCCGACGCGAGAATCACCAGGTCGTCCTTCGTCACGTAATAGCGCGACGGGCGCAGGCCATTGCGGTCGAGGACGGCACCGATTTGCTTGCCGTCAGTGAAGCAGATCGCCGCCGGACCGTCCCACGGCTCCATCAGGCACGAGTGATACTGATAGAACGCGCGCTTCGTGTCGTCCATGGCCGGGTTATTCGACCAGGGCTCCGGGATCATCATCATCACCGCGTGCGCAAGCGAACGTCCCGCGAGCACGAGCAGCTCGAGCGTGTTGTCGAACATCGCCGAGTCCGAGCCGTTCGGATTGATGATCGGCAGGATCTTCTCGATGTCGTCGAAGTATTCGGAGGCGAACAGCGCCTCGCGCGCGTGCATCCAGTTCGCATTGCCGCGCACGGTGTTGATC
>DATCLP010000696.1:0-9252 GCA_036563855.1 Steroidobacteraceae bacterium
ATACGTAGTACACGATGCGGTGGACTTGGACCGCCGAGGTCTCAGCCAAGTCTTCTTCGCTCATCCTCTGAGACTCCCGAACCTCTGTGTTAGCCGCCTCGCGGTATCGCAATGACGCCGCGGTCGCTCGCCGATACGACATTTGGAAGCCCACTTCGACTTCTCGAAGCCACCTCATCCTGGCTCGCTGCGAACATTTCTGCTTAACACACTGATTCGAGATCTCCCGCGAGACACTCGGCCGCGAGCGAGCTTCGCGGACGCATGTGGCACACGGTCCGTGACTGCCGCGCATCCAATTCTCGTAACGTTCTCGATGCTTGTGCCTTGACCCGTCAAAGCCAGCTTGCTTGCGTGCATCGTCGGCACGATCAGCGCGGCGATAAGACTCCTCAACCTCAGCCCACAAGCTCAGCGACTTCGCACGCATATAAAAGTAAGCAGTCAGTTGCGATTCGCGAGAACTCGCACGATGTAAAGTAATTTCAAATATTTAGTCTTTAGATATCGCCCAAAAAATCAGCCTCAATGCCACTGGCATGCATTTCGACCACCCGTAAAGCTCTATTTCTCGTGACCTTCGGCACTGCCGATCCGCTCTTCAAGAATCGCCACAAGAACGACGAGCGGCAGGTTGCCTTTCAGAGTTTCAGGAGTATATTTCGGTGCTAGTTGCTTGAGCGGTCACAAGAAAGCCGCGCCAGCATATTTCAAGTACTTTCTCACTTGCGTAGCGGGGTCGGTGCCGGATTTTTCGAGCGGTGTCCGACAAACCGCCCAAGATGTTTCACTCCTCCTTGACAGGGGTACGTTGCATGAGCAGCAGCACCTGGGAGCACTTTTTCGCCGCCACCGTGGTGTTGGCCTCCGCGGGCCCGATCAAGCACCGTTTACTGGAGGCCTACCGCCGGCATTTGGAAGGTCTCGATGAAAGCGAACTTCCGAGCGAAATTCGCGAAGATTTCTCTTCATTGACGAGTTGCATGTGCCGAGTGCGACCCCTGCGCGGAGAGACCGCACCTCAGGCAACGGTACGCAAGATGTCGGAAACGGAAGCCGGACACTTGGCTGAGCGCATCGTCAACATGCTCGGCGTCGTTGCGCGAGTCCAGTATCAGCAGCGTCCGAAACTGCGAGCCGTCAACTCCGCAGACGGCTGAAATTCCGGCATCAGTCCAGCTTGAATTCGATGACGTCCCATCGGGACGTGTCTTCGTGCCGCGCCTGGCGGCGAATCGCATCGCAGATCTCGCGCTCGTTCCACTCGATCCTCTCGTCGCTCAAGGCCTCGAGCTGCACGGGTAGCTTTTCCTTTACGCCGAATGTCTCGAGCACGATCACCGGCTTGTCGAGCCCCTTGGCGCAGTTCAGCGTAAAGTCGATCAATTCGCGCTCGCGCGCCGAACGATAGAGCCCAGCCGGTACGATGACGACCTCGGCCAGGTTGATCTGCTTGCGCAGCTCGTCCTTCATTTTCTCGGGTTCGGCGAGCTGCACGTCGGGATCGCTGCAGTTGCGGTAGTAAAAGTTGCGCGAACTCTCCAGGTATTCGAACACACGGACATAATCGTCGCTGCGCTCGAATGTGTGGGCGACGAAGACCCGCACTGGATTCTGCTGGGAAATACTGCTCACGTCGTGTGTCCTCCGCAGCGGCCCGCCTTTCCGCGCCGCACCCGGATTTTAATGAAGTATACGTGCCTGGCGCGAAAAGCTGCGGATTTCAGGAATTCTCCAATTCGGCAGGTCCGCGAGTCTCCTATAGAATGCGGTGCCGCAACCTGCGTGCGTGCGCGCTAATCCCCCACGATGCGATTCGTCCTCTACAACATTCGGTACGCGACGGGTACCGGTCCGGCATTTCACTTGCCCATCCCGGGCGCCGGCTACCTGCGCAGCAATCCGCGTGTCCTGGAGCGCATCACGCAATACCTCAAATCTCTGGACCCCGACCTCGTCGGTCTGATCGAGATCGACACCGGATCGATCCGTTCCGGGCTGGTCAATCAGGCCAAGCAGATTGCGGACTCCCTCGGCCACTACTCCATCTATCAGTGCAAGTACGGCGAGGATTCCCTCAACCAGTTTCTTCCGATCGTCCGCAAGCAAGGCAATGCGTTCCTCGCGGCGCCCCGCGTCGAAGGCGAGCGCTTCCACTATTTCGAAACGGGCATCAAGCGGCTCATCATCGAGCTCGAGCTCGAGGACGTCGCGATCTTCCTCGTTCATCTCTCGCTGAAATTCCGCCATCGCCACGATCAGCTCCGGCATCTGCACGAGCTGGTCAAGCGTGCGAGCAAACCGGTCATCGTCGCAGGCGACTTCAATACGTTCTGGGGCGACCACGAGATTTACTTGTTCATGGAGGCCTCGGGTCTGAAGAGTGCAAACCGGCTCGGCCTGCCCTCCTATCCCAGCCGCAATCCGCGCAAGGAGCTCGACTTCGTGTTGTACTCGAACGGGATCGAAATCACCCAGTTCGACGTTCCTGACGTGCGTTATTCGGATCACCGGCCGCTGATTTGCGATTTCGTCGTCCGCCGCTCGCCGGCCTGACTTTGAAGGAGTCCCGCCGTGACTGCTAACCCGGCAACCGCTCACTGGTCGTTGGAGCGCGACTCGGATGGCGTCGCCTGGCTCACGATCGATCGCAAAGACGCTTCGGCGAACAGTCTTTCGCGCGCCGTCATGGAGGAGCTGGACATGCAGCTCTCGGCGCTCTCGGACAATCCTCCGCGTGCGTTGATCATCACGTCCGCCAAGCAAGGATTCGTGGCCGGTGCCGATATCAAGGAATTCGTCGGGATCCAGTCTCCCGCCCAGGCGTACGACATGATTCGTCAGGGCCAGCAGCTCTTCGACAAGCTGGCGGAGCTTCCGTACCCGACGGTCGCTGCGATCAATGGATTTGCGCTCGGCGGCGGGCTCGAGCTTGCTTTGGCTTGCCGCTATCGAGTGCTCGCCGACGATTCGTCGATCACTTTGGGGTTTCCTGAAGTGCAGCTCGGCGTGCACCCCGGGCTGGGCGGGACCGTTCGAGCCGTACAACTCATCGGACCGCTCGCCGCGATGGACATGATGCTCACCGGACGAAATGTTCGGCCTAAACAAGCGCTCGCGCTCGGACTCGTCGATCGCATCGTGCCGGCGGACAAATTGCGTGAGGCCGCAAAACAGCTGGCGCTGAATCCTCCGCCGCAACGACGGATGTCGCTGCGCGACCGGCTGCTCAATTCCGGCCCGATCCGGCCGCTGCTCGCGAACCGCATGCGCGCACAGGTCGCAAAGCGCGCGCGTGCCGACCACTACCCTGCTCCATACGCGCTCATCGATCTCTGGCAGCGTTTCGGCGGGCGCGGTCCTGACGCCTACGAAGCCGAAGCGAAGTCGATGTCGGAGCTGCTTTGCACGTCGACGTCTCGCAATCTCGTCCGCGTGTTCTTCCTTCAGGAGCGTTTGAAGTCCGCCGCAAAGTCTGTTGAAGCGCCTGCCCAGCACGTCCACGTCATCGGCGCGGGAGTGATGGGTGGTGATATTGCCGCATGGTGTGCAGCGCGCGGTCTCAATGTGACGCTACAGGATCGAGCGATGGAATACGTGACGCCGGCGCTCGATCGAGCACGCGCATTCTTCGAGAAACGCTATCCGGAGCCGGCGAAGCGCGACGCGGCAATGCAGCGTCTGAAGGCCGACGTCGAAGGCGAGGCCGTCGCACAGGCCGACGTCGTCATAGAAGCGATCTTCGAGAACTTGGAAGCCAAACGCGAACTCTTTGCGCGCGTCGAGCCGAAACTCAAGCCCGGCGCGTTGCTCGCCACGAATACTTCGAGCATCGTCCTCGAAAAGCTGGCGGAAAAGCTCGCGAATCCTTCACGGCTCGTCGGATTGCACTTTTTCAATCCGGTTGCGCGAATGCCGTTGGTCGAGGTCATCCAATCGCAAGTCTCCGACAGTGCATGCGTTGCGAAGGCTCTCGCATTCGCCCGCCAAATCGACAAATTGGCAATCCCCTGCCGCAGCTCGCCGGGATTTCTGGTCAACCGCGTGCTGATGCCGTACTTGAGCGAGGCGATTCGCGCTGTCGAGGAAGGAATCCCCTATTCGCTCATCGACGAAGCCGCTGAAAGCTTCGGCATGCCGATGGGACCGATCGAGCTCGCCGATGTCGTCGGACTCGATGTGATCATGAGCGTGGGCAAGGTGTTCTTCCAAGAAACCGCAGCGCCGTCGACGCTCGTTCAGCTCGTCGAACAAAAGAAACTCGGCAAGAAAACGGGCGCCGGTTTCTACACTTGGCACGAGGGGAAGCCCCAGAAACCGTCGGTCGGCGGACGCCCGATACCCGAGGATCTGCAGGACCGCCTGATCCTGTCGCTCGTGAACGAAGCGGTCGCGGTCCTGCGGGAACAAGTCGTCGCCGATGCCGATCTCGTCGATGCCGGTGTGATCTTCGGCACCGGTTTCGCGCCATTCCGCGGCGGGCCGCTTCAGTACGCGAAAAACCGCGGTGTTCAGACAGTAATTGACCGTTTGCGGGAGCTCGAATCGCGCTACGGTGAGCGCTTCAGGCCGGATCCGGGATGGCAGCAGCTCGCCTGATTCGACGATTCAACGGGCACGAAGCCCACGTCACGATGTCCAAGGTGGCGATAAGGCACAGGGACGCCTGCACGCACTTCCGCTCAACTCGTTCTTCGGGAGAGAAATGGCGAGCAAGCCGCTCGATGTAAGTCTGCTCAAAGCGTTTTCCCCGCTTGACGGGCTCAAGCGCGAGAGTCTGCACTCCGTCGCCCGTAAAGCCACGATGCGGGAGCTGCCGCACGGGCGTCTTCTTTTCAAAGAGGGCGACGCCGACAGACATACCTACTTTCTCCTCCGCGGCACGCTCGAGCTGACTGCCGACGGTCGCGCCGTTTACACGATTCGTGCAGGCTCTCCCGAAGCACGCAGTCCGATCGCTCCAGGTTCGCCGCGCCGCTTGAGCGCGCGTGTTGCTTCCGATCGTGCCGAGGTCATCGCCATCGACAGCGAGATGCTCGATGTGATCTTGACCTGGGATCAAACAGGCTCGTACGAAGTGAACGAGCTGCAGACGCTCGAGGAAGATCTCGCGGAGAGCGACGATTGGATGACGGTGCTGCTTCAGACCAAGGCATTTCACCGCATCCCGCCCGCCAACATTCAGGCGATCTTCTTGCGGATGCAGCGCGTGGATTATGCGCCGGGCGACGTCATCATCCGCCAAGGCGACGAAGGCGACTACTTTTACGTCATCGCCAAGGGCAAGTGTGCCGTCACACGGGAAACGCCGCTCAATCGCGAAGGCATCAAGCTAGCGGAGTTGAGCGTCGGCGATTCGTTCGGGGAGGAAGCGCTGATCTCCGATGCGCGGCGCAACGCGACGATCACGGCGCTCACGGATGTAGTCGCGATGCGGCTGAACCGGGAGGACTTCCTCCAGCTCATGAACGAACCGTTGCTCGAGCGCATAGACAGGCAGGCTGCGGAGTTCATCGTCGCTCGCGGCGGACGATGGCTCGACGTTCGGCTACCGAGCGAATACGACCAAGGGCACTTGCCGAATGCGCTGAACGTGCCCTTGTACTTCCTTCGTCTGAAGCTCAAATCCCTCGACCGCAACACGCCGTACGTCGTCTATTGCGATACGGGACGGCGCAGCTCCGCTGCGGCTTACATCCTTGCCGAGCGGGGCTTCCAGGCCTACGTGTTACAGGGTGGGATGGCCGCGATGAACCGCGCTTGAACGCTACATCGTGTGCGTGGGCTTGTCGCCGCCCAACGCACCCGCGAGATAGCTTTCGATCTTGCGCTGAGTCGTGCCGCGGTCCTGTTCGCTGAACTGAACGCCGATTCCCGCCGTGCGCTTACCCTGCGCACCCTTCGGTGTCATCCAGATCACTCGCCCGGCGACGGGAAGCTTCTCTTCCTCGCCCATGAGATTGAGCAACATGAACACTTCATCACCGAGGCGATAATTGCTGTTCGTCGGAATGAACAGGCCGCCGTTCTTCACGAACGGCATGTACGCAAGATACAAGGCACTCTTGTCCTTGATCGTGAGAGTCAGCAAGCCCGGCTTGCTGCTCGGTTGACGCATCTGTCTGTTCACAGCTCTCGATTCGCTATCCGGTTGACGTTCGCTGCGTTCTCGCAGGCGCGAGACACTCCAAAAGTGCGATCAGCCAGGCTTCCACAGCAAGCTCGCGTTGCAGGGCCGTGCGCGCAAGCTGCGCCTTCAAAGCCCGAAGCCGATCGACGACCTCGTACAGGCCGCTTATGTTCAACGCGCCTGTGCCCCTTGGCAAGGGCATGGATCCAGGTGGGAACGTGACCAGATCGGCACTTCCAGCAAGTGCACCGCGTGCGGCCGAGGTCAACCAGAGATCGAGCCAAGTCAGGCGACCCGGCAATCCCTCTTTGGCCCATGCAGACGCGACTTGCGTCACATCTGCCTCTCCCGACAAGAGCTCCCGCACGGAACGCTGCATTTCCTTGTCGAGCGCCTCGAAGCGTCCATTGGCGTACTCGATCGCACGCAACGGCGCACCGCCGGCAAACTCGAGCAACGCAGGGCTTGCATCGGCAACGTTTTCGCTCTGCAACCATGCGAGCGCGGTTTCGAGGCTCGGACGCCGAACGGCGATCTGCTGACAACGGCTGCGAATCGTCGGAGGCAACGCAGAAGGTTGCGAGCTCAGCAGAATCAGCAGACTTTGCGGCGAAGGCTCCTCCAATGTCTTGAGGAGGCTATTGGCCGCTGCGATCGTCATTGCATGCGCAGGTGTCACGACGGCCACCTTGTAGCCTTGCCGATAGCTCGTCTTGCTCAACTGCTCGCACGCTTCTCGAATCTGGTCGATCGCGATCTGCTGCTTACCCTCCTCCGGACTCACCCACAACAAGTCGGGATGTGAGCCCGCGAGAACGAGCTTGCAGCTTGCACATTCGGCGCAACACGACAGCGTTTCAACCGAGCGTTCGCACAGAACTGCGCAAGCAAGCCAGGCAGCGAGCTCGCGTTTGCCGAGCCCGTCCGCACCCACGATCAGCAACGCATGCGGCATGCGTTTGCTCTCCCAAGCCGTATTCAGCTTGGCGATTGCCTCCTCATGCCACGGTAGGCGTCTTGGTTTTGGCAACTCTTGTGTCACTTCGCCTTCTCATCGAGGATTCGCTCAAGCGCTGTGCGAATTGCTTCGCCGACAGCCTCCCGATCGCCGCTGGCATCGACAACCACGATTCGATGCGGCTCCGAGCGTGCACGCTCCAAGTAGGCCGCGCGAACACGTTCGAAGAAGTCGCGCTGCTCGCGCTCGAAACGGTCCGCCGACCCGCTTGCCTGGTTGCGCTCGTGGGCACGCGCCGCGCTCACCTCGAGCGGTGCATCCAACAGAATCGTCAAATCCGGACGCAGCTCGCCCTGCACGAGTCTTTCGAGCGTCGCGATGCTCGAGACGTCCATGCCGCGCCCGCCGCCCTGATACGCGTATGTGGCATCCGTAAATCGATCGCACACGACCCATTCGCCGCGCGCAAGCGCCGGCTCGATCACATTGGCGATGTGCGTCGATCGAGCCGCAAACATCAGGAGCAACTCGCACATCGCCGGCATCGGCTCGCTGTTAGGCTCGAGGAGTAACTCGCGAATGCGTTCGGCACGCGGCGTTCCGCCGGGTTCGCGCGTCACCGTTACGCGCAGTCCGCGCGAGATCAGAAAGTCGCGCAACGCTGCGATCTGCGTCGACTTGCCGACACCCTCGCCGCCTTCGATCGTGATGAACTTGCCTCGACTCATTTGCGAACCGTCATTGGCGGCTGCGCAGTCGCTGCAGATAGCGCTGTACGGCAGCTTGATGCTCGGCAAAGGATTCGGAGAAATAGTGGCTGCCGTCCGGCTCTCCGGTCGCTACGAAGAAGAGCTTGCCCGTGACTTCCGGGCGCACGGCGGCACGCAGCGATTCGAGGCCCGGTAGCGCAATCGGCGTGGGCGGCAAGCCTGCACGCGTGTACGTGTTGTACGGAGTGTCGCGCAGCAAGTCGGCGCGACGAATGTTGCCGTCGAAGTTGGCGCCGATGCCGTAGATCACGGTCGGGTCCGTTTGCAGCCGCATCCCGCGCCGCAGGCGCTCGACGAATACGCCGGCGATGAGCGGACGCTCGCGATCGAGCGCAGTTTCTTTCTCGACGATGGAGGCCAGGATCAGCGCTTCGTAAGGTCCTGCAAGCGGCAAGTCCGGCGCACGCTCTGCCCAGGCTTTCTCGAGCTCCGCAGACATTCGAGCAGATGCCAGCTTCAGGATTTCGATGTCCGGCGTGTGCCGCGGGAAATGATAAGTATCCGGAAAGAACTGCCCTTCCGGATGCACGCCCGGCTTGCCGACGGCGCGCATGATTTCTTCTTCCGAGCGATTCGCGTACTCGATGCGTACCGCCGGGTTCGCCCGAAGCTGCGCCAGAATGTCCACGAAGCGCGAGCCTTCCACGAACGTGATTCCGTGCAGCACGACCTGACCCGAGCTCAGCAGGTCGAGCACATCGCGCGGACTGCAACCGGGCTCAATGCGATATTCGCCGGCTTTGAGAGAGCTCGCTTTACCGCTCAGCCGTCCGGCGGCAATCCATACTTGCGGTCGATCGATGACGCCACGCTCGCGCAGATCGCGCGCGACCGCGCGCAGGCTCGCGCCGCGCGGCACTTCATAGATCACCGGTTCCTGCAGCGTGGTGAGCGGCTGGCTCAACCACTTGTAGCTGGAGCCGACGAATGCGCCGCCGACGACGAGGAGCAGAACGAGAAGGATGGCGAGAATCCGAAACAGCTTACGCATCGCGATCCACTGCCTCGCGCAAGGACTGCGTGATGTGTCCGCAGGGCCACGTGAATTGTTCGAGTGCCGTGACGGATCGGATGCCGCGAATCGCGTTCGTCACGAACACCTCAGTGGCGGTCTCGAGATCTTCCGGCCACAGCGGCTCTTCGCGCACCGGAATGCCCAACTCAGTCGCGATCCGAATCACTTCACCCCGCATGATGCCACGCACGCCGCAGTATCGCAGGTCGTGCGTGATGAGCTCATGGCCTCGAACGATGAAAATGTTCGAGGCCGTTCCACAAACGAGCTCGCCTTCGCTATCCAACATGAACCCTTCCTCGACCTCGGGATCTTGCCATTCCGATTGCGCGAGCACCTGCTCGAGCCGATTCAAATGCTTGATCCCGGCAAGCGCAGC
>DATCLP010000697.1:0-3958 GCA_036563855.1 Steroidobacteraceae bacterium
GACTGGCTGTCTTGCCTTGGAGCCGCGAGGCGCGTGCGCTACAGGCACGAATGGAATTCGCTCGTCGCGTCGATCCGAATGCAACCCCGCCATGGCCGGACGTTTCCGATGCCGGCTTGCTCGCCCGCCTCGAAGACTGGCTTGCACCATGGCTCGATGGCATCACGCGTCGCGAACATCTTGCAAAGTTGGACATGCATGCCGCGTTGCGCGGATTGCTCGATTGGACTCTGGAGCAGCGCCTGAACGAGATCGCGCCGACGCATCTCGTCGTACCGAGCGGATCGCGAATTCCGATCGATTATTCGGGCGATCAACCGACGGTCGCGGTGCGCTTGCAAGAATTGTTCGGCATGCGCGAAACGCCCACGGTCGCGACGGGGCGCGTACCTCTCACCTTGCAGCTGTTGTCGCCGGCGCACCGGCCGGTACAGGTCACGCAGGATCTCGTGAGCTTCTGGGTGCGCGGCTACCCGGAGGTCAAGAAAGAGCTGAAAGGCCGCTATCCGAAACATTACTGGCCCGACGATCCGCTGACTGCAACGCCGACCGCCCGGACCAAGCCGCGCGGCTCTTGAACCGGCACGCGTGATTGTCCATGCGGGCACTGTCGCGCACACAGCGCCGTTCGGTGCAAACTTTCTGCCGACCGCACGAAACTCCTGATTGTGAAATATCCGGCGATCGGCAAGGCTACCCCTCTGCAAACTACCTTCGGAGGAAAGCAAGAATGCTCATACGAACCCTCGCATGTTCGACGTTGATGGTGTCCGCCGCTCAGGCAGGCACCGTGCTCGAGACTCTCTCGCGCGACCTCACGAACGGCGAGGAATCGGTCGCCAAGACCTATGCTCAATCGGGAAAGCTGCGCATCGACACCGGCGATACGCAGGACGGTGTCGTGATCTTCCGCGACGACACCATTTACATGATCGATCCGCAGGAAAAATCGTACATCGTCATGGATCGCGCGGGTATGAAACGCATGGCCGAGCAGATCAACCCGGCGCTCCAGATGCTACAACAGCAACTTGCGAACATGCCGCCCGAGCAGCGGGCGCAGCTCGAACAAATGCTCGGACAGAAAATGCCGGGGAGCGGTAAGGCACCGAAGCGGGAGATCCGTAAGACCTCGCGCACGGCGACGGTCTCCGGTCACTCCTGCACATATGCCGAGGTCGTGCAGGACGGCGCACTCGTGGCGGAGATGTGCGTTGCGCCCGCGACCGGCCTGAAAGCCGGTAAGGAGCTCTACGATGTCGGCGTGAAAGTCGGCGCGATGGTCAAAGAGATGCTCGAAGGGCTCGACGCGTCGTTCTTGCAGGAAATGGCGCAAAGCGGCTTGGATGATCTCGAGCGCCTCGGCGGTTTGCCGCTGCTGACGCGCACGTTCGAGAGCGGCAAAGCCGTCGAAGAAACGACCGTCACATCGATTCGCTCGGAAACGCTCGCTGAAAGCCTGTTCGACGTTCCATCCGGCTACCGGCGGCAAGAGATGCCGACGCTTTCTCAATAACGAAGCACGAGGACAGCGGCTAGCCATGGATTTCATCGAGCGCCTCGCTGAACAAAGGATCCTCGCCGCGATGGAGCGCGGCGAATTCGACAACCTGCCGGGGGCAGGCAAGCCGCTCGATCTCGATGACGACGCGAACGTCCCTCCGGAATTGCGCGTCGCTTATCGCATTCTCAAGAATGCAGGCTTCGTGCCGCCGGAAGTGGAGTTGCGGCGAGAGATTGCCGATGCCGAATCGCTGCTGGTCCAGGCGTTGTCCCCGGCTGAGCGAAGCGCGGCGAACCGCCGTCTCGAATTTCTGTTAACAAAGCTCTCGGCCATGCGCGGACGCGCACGCGATGCGCGCCTCGAAGCGGCGTACTACGATAAGCTCGCAGACAAGCTACGCGCCCGCCGCGGGGAGACAGGATCGTGACTGCCGAATTGCACAAACAACTCGAAGCGCTCCATCGCGAGCTTTCCAAGACGAACAGCGTGGATCGCGAATCCCGCGAGTTGTTGGTGGCGTTGTTGGACGACATTTCGCGCCTGCTCGGCTCGGAATCCGCAGAGCGCAGCGGAAACGACGAGCGATCCCTTGCCGAGCGCTTGGACGAGTTGGCGGTACGATTCGAGGCCGAACACCCGGCGCTCGGGATCGCGATCAGGCGCGTCGTCGACACGCTCGCCAAGGCGGGTATTTGAAATCCATCGATCCGAATCGGTGAAAGTCATGTACGACCCGAACAACGTCTTCGCAAAGATTCTGCGCGGGGAAATTCCCGCATTCAAAGTCTATGAGGACGATCGCACGCTTGCGTTCATGGATGTCATGCCGCAATCGGACGGACACACGCTCGTGATCCCGAAAGCCAATGCGCGCAACTTCTTCGATGTCGAACCCGACGTGCTCGCCGATCTCATCAAGGTCACGCAGCGAGTTGCCAAAGCGGTCAAGAAGGCGTTCAACCCGGACGGCATGCGCATCATTCAATTCAACGAACCCGCAGCCGGCCAGACCGTGTTCCACATTCACTTTCACATCGTGCCTTGCTACTCAGGCAAGGAGCTCAAAGGTCATGCTCGCGAGATGGCCGACAATGCCGTGCTCGCCGAACATGCCGAGCGCATTCGCAAGGCCCTCGACTGATCACCACACGTGCCAACGACCATGAGCCAGAAGCTCTACAAAGTCCCCGAAGAATTCGCGGCGCTCGCTCATTTGAGGTTTTCCGACTACCAGCGCCTCTACCAGGAGTCGATACGCGATCCGATCGGATTCTGGGCGCGTATGGGACGTCGCCTCGACTGGATCCAGCCGTTCTCCAAAGTGAAGGACGTGAGCTTCGAGGAACACGACTTTCGAATTCGCTGGTATTACGACGGCAAGCTCAATGTCGCTGCGAACTGCCTCGACCGGCATCTGACGAAGCGCGGCGACAAGACGGCAATCATCTGGGAAGGCGACGATCCCAAGCTCTCCGAACGCATTACCTATCGTGAGCTGTACGAGCGCGTCTGCCAGTGCGCCAATGCGCTCAAATCTCTGGGCGTCCAGAAAGGCGACCGCGTCACGATCTATCTGCCCATGATTCCCGAAGCCGCCGTTGCCATGCTCGCATGCGCTCGCATCGGCGCAATTCATTCCGTGGTCTTCGGCGGGTTCTCGGCGGAATCGTTGGCCGGCCGCATCGCCGATTGCGGTTCGAGCGTCGTCATCACGGCCGATGAAGGCATTCGCGGCGGCAAGCGCATTCCGCTCAAGATGAACGTCGATCAGGCGCTGACCGCGCCGGGCACGGAGTGCGTGCAGCATGTGCTCGTCGTGCGACGCATGGGCACGAAAGTGCCGATGTATTCGCGCGACCGTTGGTACGAGGATCTAGTTGCCGCGCAACCGAAGGAATGCCCGCCGGAGGCGATGGACGCGGAAGATCCCTTGTTCATCCTCTACACCTCAGGCTCTACCGGTAAGCCGAAGGGCGTGCTGCACACGAGCGGCGGATATCTGGTCTATGCGTCGCTCACGCACGAGCTCGTCTTCGACGTACGCGAGGACGATGTGTTCTGGTGTACGGCCGACGTCGGTTGGGTCACGGGACACAGCTATGTCGTGTACGGTCCGCTTGCGAACGGCGCGACGACGGTCATGTTCGAAGGCGTACCGAACTACCCGGACTCCGGGCGCTTCTGGCAAACGGTCGACAAACACGGCGTCACGTTGTTCTACACGGCGCCGACGGCAATCCGCGCCTTGATGCGCGAGGGCGAGGAGCCCGTCAAACACTGGTCGCGCAAGACGTTACGTTTGCTCGGTAGCGTAGGCGAGCCGATCAATCCCGAAGCATGGGAGTGGTATCACCGTGTCGTCGGCGACGGACGCTGCCCGATCGTGGATACGTGGTGGCAGACCGAGACCGGCGGCATCTTGATTACGCCGCTACCTGGCGCGATCGACCAGAA
>DATCLP010000698.1:0-2526 GCA_036563855.1 Steroidobacteraceae bacterium
GTCCAGAGCCCCCAGCCCCGAACCCACACTGCTGGTCGCCTACACCGAACCTCCGCGCTCCTGGCTGGTCCCAGCCTTTACTTGGCTGAGCTCTGGAACCAGACTCGCACAATGACCGAATTGCTCAAACGCTGCGCGACGCTGCTCACGGTGCTCCTGCTCACCGTCGTGGCGGGTGTGCACGCCAACGAACCGAACGACCTGCCCGATATCGGCAGCCCGGCCGAAGCGATGATCAGCCTGCAGGACGAGTATCTGCTCGGGCGGATGATCGTTCGCGGGCTGCGCGATCAGGACCAAATCCTGGAAGACCCTGAGGTCGCGGAATACATCCGCTCGATCGGTAACCGGCTTGCAAGTCAGGCGCACGACGGCACGCAGCGCTTCAACTTTTTCGTCGTCCGCGACGACGCCATCAACGCGTTCGCCTTGCCGGGCGGCTTCATCGGTGTCAACACTGGACTGCTGCTAGAGACCAAGAACGAGAGCGAGCTGGCGGGAGTGCTCGCTCACGAAATTGCGCACGTCACCCAGCGCCACATTGCACGCAGTCTTGCCGCACAGAGCCGTTCGAGCCTGGTATCCACAGCCGCGATGCTTGCGGCGATTCTGGTTGGTGCCGCTGCGGGCGCGGGCGACGCTGCGATGGCCGGCATGGCTGCGGCGCAAAGCCTCGCGATACAGCAGCAAATCAGCTTCACGCGCGCGAACGAGACCGAAGCCGATCGCGTGGGCCTCGGCATCCTTGCGCGAGCAGGATTCGATCCCGAAGGCATGCCCGCCTTCTTCGAGACGATGAGCCGGCGCGCAGGGCTGAGCGAAGCGAACATTCCGGAAATGCTCCGCACGCACCCGGTGACCGTCACGCGTATTGCTGAAACGAAGCAGCGTGCTGCGCAAGTCAAGACCGAGCCCATGCCCGACAGCCTGAGCTACGCGCTCACACGCGAGCGTTTGCGAGTGTTGTCGACGCCGCCCGGCCGCAATCCGCTCGAGTACTACAACGCGACGATTCAGAACGAGGCCGACGCGACTCCAGCGGAAATCTATGGGCGCGGCTTGGCATTGCTGGCGAACGGAAAAGCCGCCGAAGCCGTCAAGATTTTCCAGCGGCTGCGGGATGCCGATCCGACGGTGATGCAATACCACACGGCGCTGGGCCAGGCTCAGTTGCAAGCCAGACAGGACAAGGCCGCGCTCGCAACTTTCGAGCGCGCACGCGAGCTCTTTCCCCGCAACGTTGCAGTCACGGTCCGCTATGCCGAAGCGCTGATGCAGCTCGGGAATCCGAAGAAGGCGCACGAGATTCTGCTCGACTTGTTCAATGTCGTGCCGCCTACGCCGGAGCAGGCGCGTCTGACAGCGCTCGCGGCAAACGCGGCCGGTGACGTCGCCGACTCGTACTACTACATGTCGGAATATCACGTCATGAGCGGCGATCTGATGTTGGCCGTCAATCAACTCCAGCTCGCCCTCGCCGTCCCGAAGATCACGAACGTGCAGCGTGCGCGCTTTCAAGCGCGTCTCGAGGAGATTCAGGCCGCGATCCCGAAACGCGGCACAAGGCGTGCTGCGGACCAGCGGTAGCGGGAGCACTGATCGCGGCGGCGCACGACTCGTCGTCAGCGTCGAATCCCATCATTACTGCTACAATCGCGCGCCTTTCGCCGCACTGGCATAGGACTCTTTTGCATGACCTGTCGAGCTCCGTACTCGCTACGCAGTGTGTTGCTGGTCGCTGTCGTCCTACTCGCGTCGGGCTGCGCGGCAACGCCGGGACGCACCGTAAGCGACGATCGATTCGAACGCTTCAATCGTGCCGTCTACAAGTTCAACGACACCGTGGATCGAGCGGCGCTGAAGCCGGTTGCCAAGGGCTACAAGAAAGTCACGCCGCATTGGATACGCATCGGCATCGGCAACTTCTTCGCAAACCTCGGCTACCCGGTGACGATCGTGAATCAGTTCCTGCAAGGCAAACCGAAACTCGGATTGCAGGACACTGGACGGTTCCTACTGAACACGACGCTGGGCGTCGGCGGGCTATTGGACGTCGCAACGCATGTGGGCTTACCCGCGAACGATGAAGACTTTGGCCAGACGCTTGCGGTCTGGGGTGTCAGCTCCGGTCCGTATTTGGTGCTGCCGTTTTTCGGTCCATCGACGTTGCGCGATGGGCCGGCACGCGGCGTCGATTACTTCCTCGGGCCGCTCGAGTACATCGACATTCCGTGGGAAGCCGAATGGGGTCTGCGCGCGCTCGATGTCGTGCACACGCGGGCGGATTTGTTGACGCTCGATCCGACTCTCCAGCGCACCTTCGATCCGTACGCCTTCATGCGCGATGCGTGGATCCAACAGCGGGAGTACGTGATCTTCGACGGCAATCCGCCGCCGGAAACGCTCGAAGATTTCGAAGAGGACTTCGAGACCGAGGAAGAGGTCGAGTCAGATCAGGCCGAACCGGAACAGGCCGAGCCGCAGCCGCAGAATTAGCCTTTAGGCTGGAGACTGTAGTTGGGAGGT
>DATCLP010000699.1:0-2799 GCA_036563855.1 Steroidobacteraceae bacterium
CAACGCGACGTACTACCTCACCCGGCGCGACGCAGAGGTGGGTACGGAGGCGGATTACGACCGGTTGCAGCTCGATTTCAACGTGAAATTCTAGGGAGTTAGCAGCCACGCTTGCGGTCGTCTCGAGCCGCAGGGTATACAGCAATATGCGGCTTGCGAAGAGACTCTCATGGAAAAGTCCGATCTTTCTCACCACATCCTGAGTCGGTACAACGACGACCTCGAGCGTGTCCGTACGAACGTGCTGCGCATGGGCGGCCTCGTGGAGGAGCAGCTCAAGCAGGCCGTCGAGGCGCTGGTCGAAGGCGACAGCCGGTTGGGCGAGCAGGTCGCGCTCGGCGATCAGAAAGTAAATGCCATGGAGGTGGCGATCGACGAGGATTGCAGCCGTATTCTTGCGACGCGCAGTCCTGCAGCGAGCGACCTGCGCCTGATCGTCGCCGTGATCAAGACGATCACGGACCTCGAGCGCATCGGTGATGAGGCCGAGAAGATCGGCTTCATCGGTTCGCGGCTCGCTTCGGTCGAACGTCCGGCGGACCGTTATCGCGAAATCAAACATCTGGGTCGCATCGTCGCCGACATGGTTCACGAGGCATTGGATGCGTTTGCGCGCATGGATCCGGAAGCAGCGGTTGCGGTGGCGAAAAAGGATCGTCTCGTCGACGAGGAATACGAGGCGATTCAGCGTCAGATCATCACGTTCATGATGGAAGACCCGCGAACGATTCGCCGCGGTCTCGACGTGCTATGGGTTGCGCGGGCGCTCGAGCGGATCGGCGATCACGCCAAGAACGTTTGCGAGTACGTCATTTACATGGTGTACGGCAAGGACATTCGCCACGTCGCGCTGGAGGACGTCGAAGAGCACATCCAAGCACGCGTCCAGCGCAATCGGGGCAGCGGCTGAGGCGGGCGGCCTTTGAGTTAGAGAGCGGCCCACGCGAACGGATAGAATCGCTGCTTCGGCCTTGCTGAACATCATGCTCAATCGTCGGCTTGCCAACGGCCTGGGATTTCTTGCCTGCGTGGGGCTCATGGCCTATGCGTTGTACGCGCAGCACGTTCTCGGTCTCACGCCTTGTCCGCTCTGCATTTTTCAGCGCGTCGCCGTCATTACGGTCGGCGTGCTGTTCCTGATCGCGGCGCTTCACAATCCTGGCTTGCTCGGCGCTCGGATCTACGGCGGACTCATCGTGCTTGCGGCTGCGTGCGGCATGGGCATCGCGGGACGACACGTGTGGATCCAAGCTCAGCCGCCCGGAACCGTGGCTGCGTGCGGTGCCGATCTCGATTTCTTGCTCGACATCATGCCGATCACGGAAGTGATCACGAAGGTACTGACCGGATCAGGCGAGTGCGGGAAGGTCGACTGGCAGTTCCTCGGCCTGTCGATGCCTTGGTGGGTGCTGATCAGCTTGGTCGTGCTCGCCGGCTGGGCGGCCTTCGCCAACTTTCGGCGCACGACCTGATCCGCTGGCTGCCTCGTCTAGGGCTCGATGAGCATGAGTTCCATGATCCGCTCGTAGATCTTCGACAGCGTGCCGATATCCGCGACGCGTACGCACTCGTTGACTTTGTGGATCGTCGCATTCACGACGCCGAGCTCCACGACTTGCGCACCGGTCGGCGCAATGAATCGGCCGTCCGAGGTGCCGCCCGTCGTCGACAGCTCCGGCGTCCGCCCGACATGTTCCTGCACCGCGCGTTGCACGGCATCCGACAACTTACCCGGAGGCGTAAAGAACGGTAGGCCCGAGACGAACCACTCGAGCGTGTAGTTCACCTTGTGCCGGTCGAGGATCTCGGTGATCGTCTGTTGCAGACGTTCCACCGTCTGTTCGGTCGAGAACCGGATGTTGAAGCGCGCTTTCAGCTCGCCGGGGATGACGTTCGGCGCACCCGTGCCGGCGCTGATGTTCGAGATCTGGAACGTCGTAGGCTGAAAGAACTCGTTGCCCTTGTCCCACGTCCGGCTTGCAAGCTCGGCGAGCGCAGGGGCGACAGCGTGCACGGGATTTTCCGCAAGGTGCGGATAGGCAACGTGACCCTGTACGCCATGCACGGTCAGCTTCCCAGAGAGCGAACCGCGGCGACCGATCTTCACCATGTCGCCGAGCACTTCGCTGCTCGTCGGCTCGCCGACGATGCACCAATCGATCTTCTCATCACGGGCGGTCAACACTTCCATCACTCGCCGCGTGCCGTCGACGGACGGACCTTCCTCGTCGCTCGTCAGCAAAAATGCGATCGTGCCGGCGTGTTGCGGATACCTGCGAACGAACCGCTCGGTCGCCGTGAGCATTGCGGCGAGCCCGCTCTTCATGTCGGCCGCGCCGCGGCCGTACAGGATGCCGTCCTTGATGACGGGCTCGAACGGGTCGGTATGCCATTCTTCGCGCGGGCCGGTCGGAACGACGTCGGTATGACCGGCGAAGCAAAGGACGGGGCGGCTGTCTCCGCGACGCGCCCAGATATTTTCCACCGGACCGAACGGCATGCGCTCCACGCGAAAGCCCAGGGCTTCGAGCCGCTCGCCGATCACCTGCAGGCACCCCTGATCGTCGGGGCTGACTGACGGACGCCGGATCAGTTCGCAAGTCAGCGCCAGGGAATCGGCAGACGCGTCGGGGGTGGACAAGTGCTTGCGCTCCGGGTGGATCGAGGGAGGCGCGACTTATAACGAAGGCGGTCGGTAGCGGCAAGAGTTGCGTGCGTCGCTACCCGGTTCGAGCGCGTCGTCGGACCGTTCCTCGTGTCATATGGCTGTCATGAAACGTCTGCACACTGCTCCACGTG
>DATCLP010000700.1:0-1867 GCA_036563855.1 Steroidobacteraceae bacterium
GTTGCGAGCCGCAGAGCGATGATCTTGCGCCGCTCGATGCGGCGAGGCGGTGGCGTGCTGCTCATTCCCAACGTCGGCGCATCGGAAATCCGGGGCGCGGCATCTGCGGTATCAGGGGTCGGCGCCGATCGCGCTTCCACCTCAGGTTCCGGCTCTTCGGCTGGGAGCTCGGCCGTTGCCGCGTCATCTTCGCCCAATGTGGGCTCGATGCGGGCGAATCGTTCGTGGCGTCCGGACCGCTCGAAGGTCGGCGTGATCCTCGGCTCTTCGTATGGCGCTTCTGTGCTCGATTCCACCGCAGGATCGCCCAAGGCCTCAGCCTCGAGCGTTTCCGACGATGCCGAATCGGGCTCGGCCTCGATCGCTGGAAGTGGAGTATCCGAAGTTGGTTCGAAATCCTCGCCGGACCGCGGGAGCGTGCGTGACGTGTCCGATTCGCGGCGACCCCATACGTAGATGCCCACGAGCAGCACGACGCCGAAGGCGATCAGGATCCAGCGAAGCTCGGGCATGACAGGCTACGCACCCAGTGTGATGTTCAGAACCAGCTCGGATTCGTGTCAATCATAGCTCCGTATGCAGGCACCCTCGCCTACATTGCTGCCATCCGTACAGCCTCTTCCACATCCACCGCTACGAGCCGCGATACCCCAGGCTCGTGCATCGTCACGCCGATGAGCTGATCCGCAAGCTCCATCGTCGCCTTGTTGTGCGTGATGAAAATGAACTGCACGCGCTCCGACATCTCGCGAACGGTTTCGCAGAAACGACCGACGTTGTTGTCGTCGAGCGGTGCGTCGACCTCGTCCAGCAGACAGAACGGCGCAGGGTTCAGCTCGAAAATCGAGAACACGAGCGCAACCGCCGTCAGCGCTTTCTCGCCGCCGGAGAGCTGGCTGATCGTGCTGTTTCGCTTGCCAGGCGGGCGCGCCATGATCGACACGCCCGCGCTCAGGATGTCGTCGCCTGCCAGCTCCAGATAAGCGTGGCCGCCGCCGAACAGACGCGGGAAGCGCTCCTTCAGTCCTGCGTTCACGCGATCGAACGTATCCTGGAAGCGAGCACGCGTTTCGCGGTCGATCTTGCGAATCGCCGCTTCGAGCGTCTCGAGCGCATCCGCGAGATCCTTGTATTGACGGTCCAGGTATTCCTTGCGCTCCGACTGCTCCTTGTACTCGTCGATTGCAGCGAGATTCACCTGACCGAGCCGTTCGATCTTTTGCGACAAATCGACGAGCGTCTGCTCCCACGCTGCAATATCCGCATCGGCCGGGATTTCCTGATAGATGGCTTCCAAGTCGAACTGCGTCGCCTTGAATTGCTCGAGCAGCGTTTCGCGTCGGACTTTGAGCTCCTGCGCGGCGAGACGGACATCCTCCAATCGCGCACGCGCTTCTTCGACCGCCGCTTCGGCTTCCATTCGGCGTTGATCGAGCGTACGCATGCGAGCTTCTGCCGACTCGAGCGCCTCGCGCGCGGCGGTCAGCTCTTGCTCGACGGCAATGCGCTGCTGCAGTAGCTCCTCGAGTTTTGCGCCCATCGCCTCGAGCGGAGCATCGCCGTCTGCGAGCTGACGCGAGAGCTCTTCGCGCCGCGCCGCGAACTGCTCGAGCTGATTGCGCAGGCGTTCGAGACCGGCAGTGATTGACGTCAGCGCTGATCGCTTCGATTCGACTTTGATCGCCACCTCTTGGGCGCTGTCGCGATCTGCTTGTGCCTGCGCGCGCTTTGCTGCGAGGTCGTTGCGCAAGGCGTCACGCTCGGCTTCGAGCGCAACGCGCTGCTGCTCGAGCTGCGCCATCTGCTCCGTGCCTTCCGCTAGGCGTGCGCGCGCGGCAGCGATAGCCGCTTCGGCGCGCTCGTACTC
>DATCLP010000701.1:0-1524 GCA_036563855.1 Steroidobacteraceae bacterium
GGCGAGGATGTCGTCGCTCGCGGCATAGCGGTCCCTGTGCTTGATCAACAGCCATTGATCGCCCTTCGTCCTCACGAGTGCGAACGAGCCTTTGAGCTTTTCGCCGCGGAGAAAGAAGCTCAGCTTGCCGCGCGCGAGCCCGTCGCGAATGCGCGCTTGCGCGGCTTCGCGATCGTCGAACGCATAGCGTTGATCTTCATCGGGCGAGTAGACGCCGCAGTCCCACACGATCACGTTGCCCGCGCCGTATTGTTTCGGTGGGATCACGCCTTCGAACGACGCGTAGTCGAACGGATGATCCTCCGTTTCGACAGCCAGCCGCTTTTCATTCGGATCGAGCGACGGACCCTTCGGAATCGCCCAGGACTTGAGCACCCCATCCAATTCCAAGCGGAAGTCGTAGTGCAGGTGACTTGCCGAGTGCTTTTGCACGACGAACAAGAGCGGCGCCTGCCGATCGGCCGCCAAAGCGGGTGGCGGTTCCGGCGTCGCGGAGAACGTCCGCTTTTGTGCGTAGGGTTCGAGCGGTTGCTTCATTCGATGAGCATCGTGGCGTGCGTCGAACTCGTCAGAGGTTCGGCGCCAGCTTAACAGCGCCCGATATGGGCTTGGGGCGTGGGACGCGGGGCTCGGGGCAAGACAGGAGCGCGAAGCGCGCGTAGATCCCTTCAGAAGTAACGGTATGCCTGTGGTAAACGTCCCGTAGCGGGGGTATACCGATCTGGCGTAATCGCGCGCGTTCCGGTAAATAGGTGCATGTCCAATTCATAAGAGCGGTATGGTGATCAAGTCGGGGGAAATCATGCGATCTCGATCGTTCGGAATCGCGCTCGCCAGCGCCATGGCGGGCGCAGTGTTGTTGATGTCGGCAGCGCTTGCTGCGGACCCGGCCAAAGGTTGGAAACCGCCGCGTACGTCGCATGGGTATCCCGACCTCCAAGGCTTCTGGACGAACGCGACGATCACTCCGCTCGAACGTGAACCGCGGTTCGGCGACCGTCTGACGATCACCGAGGAAGAGGCGCTCGCGATCGAAAAAGAGAACGCCGATTTCCGCGAGGAACAGAACAAACCGACCGATCCGAAGCTCGGTATTCTGGATCTGCCCAAGGACTGCGGCGGCGGATTCACGGGCGTGAATTGCGGCTACAACCACTTCTGGGTCGATCCAGGTAACCAGCTGATTTCGATCAACGGCGAACGTCGCACGTCGATCATCGTCGATCCGAAGAACGGCCGCGTGCCGCCGCTGAAACCCGAGGCGCGAGCAAGGCTGCAGCAGCGGTTTGCGGCATTTCGTGGGGCCGGAGCGATGGATGGTCCGGAGATCCGCCCGCTCGGCGAACGCTGCATTCTGTCATTCGGCTCGAGCGCGGGGCCGCCGATGCTGCCTCTCTTGTACAACAACAACTATCAAATCGTGCAAACGAAGGATGAAGTGCTGATTCATGTCGAAATGGTTCACGATGCGCGCATCGTGCGTCTGAACTCGAAACACCGTCCGGCGAGCATGCGGTTCTGGAT
>DATCLP010000702.1:0-4378 GCA_036563855.1 Steroidobacteraceae bacterium
GGGCATCACCGCCGCAACGCTCGTCCAATACCACGCAGAGCTGTCGCACGAGCTCTTGAGGCTTGAACTGCGCAAGTCCTCCGTCAGGTCGTGCCTTTCCGCGAGGCGTGCGCAGCGCGTCGAACAGATAAGCGGTTGTCATGATTGCTGCACGAGCGAAAGGTCGCTTCTTGCCGACCTGTGCCGGCGGCGAGCCTAGCATCTGACAGTCTCATAACACAAGTAACCTACCGGCTACCGTGGGACGCCGGAACGTCGCGGGTCATGCGATTGGCTCGGCGCGATGAAAAGCTTGGAGGAAAGAATCGATGCAGCAAGAAGCGTCCGACCCACAGCCGGGCGACGCTTCATTACATATCGGTTTGGAGGGGAAATTTGGCCGCAGCTACAGCCAACGAACGACGCCCTCCGTCGGCGCCTCGACGAGAGGTCCAGGCGTCGCGGTCGTTCCCAGGTACAAGTACCCGACGATGTGATCCTCGGGCGCGAAGCCGAGCAGCGCTTTCACGCTCGACGCATATGCCGCAGTGCCGGTCTTCCACATCGCGCCGTACCCGAGCGCGTTCGCCGCTAAGAACATGTTCTGAATCGCAGCTGCAACCGCGCACACTTGTTCGATTTCCGGAATCTTGCCCTTCGTGATCTTCGCGCCGACCGCGATGATCGTCGGTGCACGAAACGGCTTTGCCGCCTCGGCAGCGAGTTGAGATTCGGTCGCGTCGGGGAATTTCTCGCGCAGCAGCGCCGCCATCGCATCCCCGAGCTTCTTACGTGCATCGCCTTCCAGCACGACGAATCGCCAGGGGCGCAAGCGGCCATGATCGGGTGCGCGCGTGCCGGCCTCGATGATCTTTTGAATATGCTCGCGCGTCGGCCCAGGCTCCGTGAGCTTGAGCGCCGAAGTGCGGTTGCGAATGCCTTCGAGCAAATCCATGAGCAGTCTCGCTAGATCTGGCGCACCTGCATCGACAGGTGCAGTCGGTCGCCCCGCGGCGTGCACATCGAAATGTCGATGCCGTTGTCGACAGGCCAAGTGCGGGCGAGCGCCTGCGAAGGCAAGTAGACGGGTAGCTTAAACTGCGTATCGACTTGAATTCGACCGGTCGGAAGCTGCGCGGCCGCCGAGCCGAGACATCTGCCCATCGACCACATGCCGTGAGCGACGGCTTGCTTGAAGCCGAACATTTGCGCGGTGCGTGCAGTGAGATGAATCGGGTTGAAGTCGCCGGACACGCGCGCGTATCGCCAGCCCGTATTCGCTGCGATGTCGAGCGTATCGGTGTGCACGCCCGCTTCAGGATGATTCGAACGCTCGATCGAGGGACGCTTCGCGCCCTCCTTCGGCGGCGTGTTGCCGCGCGCGAACATCGTGCTCACCTCTTCCCAGACGACCTCGCCGTCGGCGGTATAGCGCGTCGTGAAGTCGTACTCCTGCCCCATATCCGTGATGCGCATCGTGTCGAAGTGCACGGTCAGCGAAAGCGGCGTATCTGGACTGACATCGCGGTACACGCGAATCGTATTACGCAAGTGAATGAGTCCGAGCACCTTGACCGGAAACTTCTCCGCAATGAAGAGCTGCATGTGCAGCGGCATCGCCACCGTGTGCAAATACGCCGGAGGCAGCCGCGACACATCGGGCACCGCACACACTTCACGATAGCGCTGTAAGTGCGCGGGCGAGATCTTCACTTTGCGCACTTCTAGCTCGATCGGCGTTACCACCGTGCCGGGTGGCGCGGAATAAGGCTTCTTCCCCAACACGACGCGCGCATAGGCGGGCACCATGGAAGGGAGCGTGGCGAATGAGATCTTGGAAGTCGTCGACATTGAGGCAGCTTACTTGCTTTGCACGTGTCAAGGCACCGTCTGGTCGATGCGGATATTCAACGTGCCCGCATCCTTGCCGAACTCATAGTCTGCTTGGCCGAAGAAGTCCCCGCTTTGTGCCTGAGGCGTCCCGGTTCGCGACAATCGCGCGACAACCTGAACGCGCTCGAGGCTCGCGAGCGTTCGCGAAGGCGTCATCGCGTCCTGCTCGGTGAGTCGCACGGTGAAAGGCAATTGTGCAGAACTGTGCCGCTGTACGGCGAGGGGCGGCCCGCCCGCCGGGTCGCGCGCCAGCACGAACAACGTGAGCGGTTCCTTGATCTGACGCTCGATTTCCGGCGCAACCGAGACGGCGACTTGGATGGATCGGCCGGCCGACGCCGGGTCAGCGTCCTTCCACCCTTCGCCAATCTGCTGATCGAGATCCTGAATCTGCCTTTGCAGAATGTCGCGGATTTCCGGCGGCGGATTCTGCGCCAGGAGCTGCTGCAGTCGATCGCGTCCCTTGCGCAAGTCGTTCGCCTGCAGAGCCGCAATGGCGCCGTACCATAGTGCCTTCGGATTGTTCGGGGCGCGGGCAAGCGCTTGCTCGAACAACTCGCCGGCACGACCGGCGAGCGCGTTCTGATCGGTGATGGCAAGCGACTCGGCCAATCCAATGAGCGCCTCGAGGTTCTCTCCCCGGCTCAGATTGTAGGCACGCTCGTAGGCGTTCAGTGCCCTCGGATAAGCTTCCATTTGCGCATATGCGCGACCCAAGAGCAGCCACCCTTCCAGGTCTTCGGGATTCGATTGCAGCTTCTGTTCGAGCTGTCCGAGCAGATCCGTCGCTTCCGCGCGCTGCCAGTCCCAATTGCTCAAGCTCGCATACATCAGCGCTGTCACCGCCGGCACGATCGCGATGACGATCAATGCAGGCATCCAGCGCTCGGCCGTCCGCAGCGGTTCGCCAGCCGCGGCTTTCGTTCTCAGGAGCGGAACGATCAGCCACAACAAGGCTGCCGCAACCATTGCGGCACAGACGATGACGAACGTCTTCATGAAGTGCCCAGTCCTGGATCGGCAGGGTCAGTATCCGGCAAGCGGGACTTGCGCATGATGACGACGAAGGCTGCAACGACGCCGCCTACGAGCAGGACCACTGGTGCGGCCCACAACAGCCACGTCCGCGACGACAACGGCGGTTTGTATAGCACGTATTCGCCGTAGCGTTCGGTCATGAACTGCAGGATTTCTTCATCGCTCTTACCGGCGATCATCAACTCCTTCACCTGCCGACGCAGATCCGCAGCGATCGGCAGCGGAGAATCTGCAATCGACTCGAAGCGGCATTTCAAGCAGCGCAGCTGTTGATTCAGGTTGTTGTAACGCTCGAGCTGTGCTGGATCGTCGAACGCGACTTCCGCATCCATTCCGAAGGCCAGCGCGCCGGTCAACAACAGGAAGGTGCAGATGAAGGCCCTCACTCGCGCATCTCCTTCAGCTTGGGCAGAAACTTGTCCTCCCAAATCTGCATCGTGAGCGCCCCGACATGTTTCTCGACGATGATGCCCTGCGCATCCACGAGAAACGACTCGGGAGCGCCATAGACTCCCCAGTCGATCGCAGCACGCCCTTCGGAATCGAACACTGTCACCGTATATGGGTTGCCGAGCTGCGTCAGCCAGCGCTGCGCCGAGTCGAGCTCGTCTTTCCAATCGAAACCGATGATGACCACATCCTGACGACGTTGAATCTCGAGCAGCACCTCATGTTCGTAGCGGCACTCCGGGCACCACGTTCCCCAGACATTGAGCAAGTACGGCTTGCCGACGAACTCCTTGTTCGAGACCGTTTTCGTCGGGTCTTCGACAGTCGGGAGGCTGAATACAGGCGCAGGTTTGCCGATCAGCGGCGACGGCAATGTCTGCTGGTCGCGGTCGAGTCCGAAATAAAAGAAGCCGACCAACGTGGCGAATACAGCTATGGGTACGATGTAGCGCCACATGATTAGACCGTGCTCGCCTCAGCTGCCGCCAATTTCGGCTCGTTCGCAGTCACGCGCTGACGATAGCGACGATCGAGCATGGCCACGAGCCCGCCGAAGGCCATCACGAAAGCACCCATCCAGATGAACCGCACCATCGGCTTGTACTGCAAGCGCACGCTCCACGCATCGTCGCCCAGCGGATCGCCCATCGACACGAGCAAGTGTCGATTCCAATCGTTCGCGATACCCGCTTCCGTCATCGGCATGCGCTGGACGCGGTAAATGCGCTTCTGCGGATATACGACGGCCACCTGCTTGCCGTTCTTCGAAATCGCAACCTCAGCTTCCACGGCGTCATAGTTCGGTCCCTGGACCTCGCGCAACTTCGTCATTGCGAACGTGTGCGCACCGAGCTGTGCCGACTGACCGGGTTTGAGGCTCAAGTCGACTTGCTCGCTCCACGATTCCACGGTCGTCGCACCGAGCACGAACAGCGCCAGTCCGAAATGAGCGACGCACATGCCGAGCATGCTTGCCGACAAGGAATGACCCTTACGCCACCGCTGCACGGGCTCGATC
>DATCLP010000703.1:0-5274 GCA_036563855.1 Steroidobacteraceae bacterium
AGCAAGCACAGGGGGATGATCAATAACGACTTCGAACGCATGTGAACTCCAAATCTCAGGATTTCAGCTTAACGGGGAGCATGCGACGCAGGACGTCGTCCTTGTCGACGAAGTGATGTTTGAGCGCCGCCGCGATGTGCACGATCGCAACGACGAACAATGCGGTCGCCAGAAACTCGTGTAGCTCATGGCAGAACTCGTACAGCGCCTGGTTCGGTTCGACGAAGTCCGGCAGGGTGAACAGCCCGAAGTAGCTCACCGGGAAGTTGCGCGCGGATGACATCGTCCAACCGACAATGGGCGTAATCAGGATCAATGCGTACAGCAGCCCATGAGTGAAGTGAGCAGCCGTGCGTTGCCAGCGCGGCGTGCTAGACGGCAGCTCGGGCACCGGATTCATGAATCGCCAAATCAGCCGCAGGACTGCCAGCGCGAAGATGGTCATGCCGATGGACTTATGGGTCGCGAGCGTCGCAATCTTCGCCGGTCCGATGGGCAGCCCTTCGGCTTTATTGGCGAGCACGAACTGCGTGACGATGAGCGCAACGATGCTCCAATGAAAGAGCTGAGCGATGAGACCGTAGCGGAGCGTATCGTTCTTGAGTTGCATTTGGTGGTCTGATCTCTTGGTTGGATTCTGCGGTCGGAATGCGCGACTTCGGCAAGATGCGCGCAGCGCGCTGTCCTACCGTAGCGTCAGAGCCGGCCGCAGCCGTTTTGGTTCAGGAGTCTACGCCATTCTCGTGCCTATCGACGAACCGGACCGGGGGAGATATGAACGCACGTAACGCCGGGTTGTTGCTTGCAGCCTGTCTTGCGCTGAGCGGTTGCCCTAGCGCGAGCGTTCGTCCACCGCCGCCTCCGAAGGAAGCGCCGCCAGCCGTGGGCGTGCCCGATCTGCGCGGGGCGACCGTATTCAACGTGGACTCGGAGGCTTCGACCGTCCACATTCATGTTTTCCGCGGCGGTGCGCTCGCGCGGCTCGGCCACAATCATGTCGTGACGTCCAAACAGGTCTCCGGCCGCATTTGGACACATCCGACGCTCTCGCGTTCCGGATTCGAGCTGCAATTTCCTGTTGCCACGCTCATCGTCGACGATCCCGCCGCACGTGCAGCCGCCGGTTCTGAGTTCGCATCCGAAATTGCGCCCAAGGATCGCGATGGCACGCGGCAAAACATGCTGCGCCCGGAGGTGCTCGATGCCGAACGGCATCCGACGATCACGTTACGCTCCGTGCGCATCGACGGTTCGGCCGAGCGCCCGCAAGTTACGACGCGCATCACGATCAAAGGTGTCGCGCGCGATGTCGAGGTTCCGGCGGTCGTTCGAATCGAAGGCGAGCGGCTCACCGCGATGGGCGAGTTCGATATCCGTCACACCGATTTCGAGATGAAGCCGTTCAGTGTCGGGCTCGGCGCGCTCGAGGTGCAGGACCGGCTGCACATCGTGTTCGAGATCGTGGCGAGGAGGGAATAGGGGGAGGCAGGCAACTCATTCCCTCCCCAGGATCTCCTGCGCGATTGCCGTGGCGCCGTAAACGTCGCGCAACGCCGTCATCATGATCTGCGGATGCACGGCAATCATGCGGTTGAGCTTCGGGTCGTACCAGTAGCTGCCTGCGATTGCATGGATGTTGCCGTCGAATGCCAAGCCGACAATTCGCCCTTCGTTATCGATCACCGGACTGCCCGAATTGCCGCCGATGATGTCGTTCGAAGTCACGTAGTTGAATGGCGTGTTCGGATCGAGCTTCGAACGGGCGTCGAGCCAGATCTGTGGCAGCGCAAAGGGCGGCTGACCGGTTGTGCGCTCGTACAAGCGCGCGAGCCGTGTGAAGTTCGGCACTTCGGCGCCGCGTTCCTCCCAGCTCTCGACGGCGCCATAGCTCACGCGCAGCGTAAACGTTGCATCCGGGTATGTATTCGTACCGAGTGCCGCGAAGCGCACCTTCGCGATCTGTTCCTGCGCAACTGTCGTCGGCGCCTGCACTTCATCCTCGTAGATCTTGCGCACCGCCCGCGCGTCGGCATCGATTTCGCGGGCGAGCACGATCATCGGATCGGTCGAGGCATTCACGGCAGCTTGGCCGCCGTCCCATAGCGCGCGCCGGACTTTCGCATCGCCGAGCTGCGTGCCAGTAACCAGTTTCTTCGCTAGCGTGTCCGGCGAGTCGGCAGCCAACAATTTGCGCACGAGCGGATCGTCCGGACCCAAGTTTTCCCGCATCTTGTCCAGCGAGAACGACAGTGTGACTTGTTCGTATTCGGGATAGACCGGAGCGTCGTTGAACAAAGCGGTCTGTATCCGCTGTAAATTCGAGTCCGCGTATTCGCGCAGGCGCTCGGAATTCGGTTTGGCGCGTTCGGCGGCACCGCGTACGAGCCGGCGGGCATGCGAGAACAGCGCGCTGTTGAATCCGTAGCCCAGCTCGAGATAGCCGTATCGGTCGAAGATCTGTGCGTAGCGCTCCTGTGCGCGCTCGATCTGCGCCCAAGGATCGCCCAGATCGCGAAACGCAGGATCCGATTTCGCTCTTGCGCGAAGTGCTTGCTCCTGCGTCATCTTCTGCTCCATCAATGCATCGTTCAGCAACGCCCGCTGAAAACCGCGATACACCTTCAAAGAATTCTCCATCAAAAGAAGATTTTCCTGAGCGATACGCATCGGCTCGTCGCCGGTCTTGCCCCATTGGATCACCCGACCGCGCAGCTCGCTGTTACGGACGAGATACGCTGGGATGAACGTATTGCGAAGCATCTTCAGTTGCGCAGTCGTGAGCAGGCGGTTCGTCGTACCCGGATGGCCGGCGACGAATACGGGCTCGCCGCTTCGCGGGCCTTCGACACGCCACCGCAAGTAGTTCGGCGTCGAGGCGGGTTTGCCGTTCTCATACGCACGCAGCAGGCTGAAATCGAGCGCCCAGCGCGGGAAATTGAAATTGTCCGGATCGCCGCCGAACGCGGCGATCGCCGCATGAGGCGCAAAGACGAGGCGTACGTCTTGATAGCGCTTGTACTTGTACAGGTAGTACTGGCCGCCTTGATAGAGCGTCACTGCTTCGCAGGCGAGCGGGCCGGTTGCGCGGTTCTTCTTCGACGCTTCTGCGCACTCGCTTTCCAAGCGGCTCAACTCGCGCTTGCGAGCCTCGTTTGCTTGCGCGTCGGGAAGCCCTGCCGTTGCAGCTTTGACTTTATCGGTGACTTCCTCGGTGTCGATGAGCACCGAAAGAATCTCGCCCGAGCATTGCAGCTCTTCGGCACGGGTGCTCGCGATAAAACCGTCGCGCGTGAGGTTCCTGCTGCTGCTCGACAGATCGGCCAGACAATCTGCGACGCAGTGATGATTCGTGAGCACCAGGCCTTGCGGCGAGACGAACGAGCCCGTGCATCCCGTTTCGTGACGGGTGATGGCGCGCTGTATGCGCTTCAGCCAGGCATCGCCGATGTCCACGCCGTATTTTTCTTTCACCGCTGCACGCGGGAAGTTCTGAAACGTCCACATTCCCTCGTCCGCGACTGCAGCGCTCGAGATGCCGAGCACCACGGCAGTGAACAACAGCTTCGTTCGTGGGGGCATACAAAATCTCCGCAATGGGCGCTGGGCACTGGGCTCTGGCCAGAAGGCACGCGCGGAGGCGCGCTGCCTTCAGTCTTCAGCCTTCGGTCTTCAGTCTACAGCCTACAGCCTATTCGACGCTTTGCATTAGCAACAGCCGCGTTCCTTCCGGCGCCTGCAAGACGGCGTTCGTCGAATCGTCCATGCTGTCCGGCATTTCGTCGAGCAGCTTGAAACCGCGCTCACGCAGCCGCGTGAGCCTTTCGCGCATGTCGGGATCTTCGAACGCGAGCAGCGGTTCGCGAAACGCGCGCGAGCGATACAGCCCCAGATTGAGGCGATCGCTCGTGAGCGGCACGCGCGCAAACGGCTGCAGTTCCTCCTCCATGGCCACAAAGCCGAGCGATTCCCAAAAAACTCGGCCGGTGTCCGTTTCACGCACCGGAATACCGAATTCGACGAAGTAGCCGCATGTCGTGGGACGAACATCCGCGGGCGGCGAGAACGTACGCGCTTCCAGCACGTTAACGTGAATGCCCGCCGGGTCGGTGAACGTTGCCCAGTTGAAGACGTCGCTGCCGATACGCTCCTCGTCGAATTCCAGCCCCGCGCCACGCAATCGTTCGATGCCGCGCGCCAGATCGGGAAGCACGAACGTGAGCGCCGGCGATCGGATCTGTGCGCCGTGCAGCCCCAGGAACAATCGGCCGTCGGTGACGACCGCGTAAGGATGAGGCCAAGCCTCGCCGACGCTTGCTTGCACGAAGCCGAGCGACTCGTAGAACTCGAGCGACGCCTGGATGTCGGGCGTGAAGACGCTGATTTCGAGGAAACGACCGAGCATGCGACGTGGAAAGGTCAACGCCTTCGGCTGAAGCGATGCTTGGTGCGCGCTTGCGGCGTGTCGTCTGCACGTCGCTCCACCGGCCAGCCTTGTACATGGCGTGCAACGAGCTGCGTGAGGAAGGCGACATGCGCTTCGCTGGCATTGAGCGCGGGAACGTAGTCGTAGGCGGTTCCGCCGCTCTTCAAGAACAATTCGCGATTGCGGATCGCAATTTCCTCCAAAGTTTCCAGGCAATCGGTTGCAAAGCCGGGACACGCCACGGCGATCTCGCGCGGCCCCTTCCGCGCGTACTGACGCAGCAGCTCATCGGTGTACGGACGCAACCACTCGGCTCGACCGACACGCGACTGAAAGCTCATGCTCCACTCGCCATCTTCGAGATCCAAATGTCTTGCAATGCGCTGTGCCGTCGCGGCGCACTGGGCGTAATAGGGATCGCCGCCGTCCACGTAGCTCTTGGGTATGCCATGGAACGAAAACAGCAGGTGTCTGCGGCCGTGCCTGCGCCGATGCGCATCGATGCTCGCTGCGCACGCCTCGATGTAAGCAGGCTCGTCGTAATAGTGTGCAATGAAGCGGATTTCCGGAACGCGGCGCCAGCGCTGCAATACGCGCGTGACCTTGTCGAACACCGAGGCGGTCGTCGAACACGAGTACTGCGGATACAGCGGCAGCACGAGAATGCGAGTCACCCCGCGATCGCGGAGTTGTTCGAGCGCGCCTTCGAGCGATGGATTGCCGTACGTCATTCCGAGCGCGACGACGATCCCTTGGCCGATGCGCTCTTTGATCGACTCGCGCAGACGCGTGGCGAGCTCGTGGCTGTGCAGGAGGAGCGGAGAGCCGCGCTCGGTCCAAATCTGGCGATA
>DATCLP010000704.1:0-4240 GCA_036563855.1 Steroidobacteraceae bacterium
ACGTAGACCCGCAATCAACTTCCGACTCCACCCAAATGCGGCCGTTCATCCGTTGCAAGGCTTTGCGCACGAGGGCGAGGCCGATGCCAGTGCCTTCGTAGCCGGTTGCGTGCAGGCGCTGAAAGATCTCGAAGATCTTGTCCTTGTACTTGGGATCGAAGCCGATGCCGTTGTCGCGCACGGTGAGGACGCAATGCTTACCGTCCAAGTATGAGCCGATCTCGATTTGCGGCGTGCGTTTCGGGCTTGCGAATTTGAGCGCATTGTCAACGAGGTTGCGGATCACGATCCGCAGTCCTTCCGCGTCGGCATATACCCGAGTGCGATCGACGGTCACGTTTACGATCGCGCGCGCGGAGTGAATGAGCGGATCCATCGGCGCGAGCACCGACTCGACGAGCTCGCGGCAGTCGATCGCATCGAAGCGTAACTCGCGATGCTCGAGTCTGGAGTAGGCGAGCAAGTCGTCGATCAAAGACGCCATGTGAACGGCCGCGCGGCGGACGCGGGCAACGTAATCGCGCTCAGTGTCGCTGAGGCGCGGTCCGACGCTCTGTTCGAGCAAATGGCTGAAACCGTCGATTGCGCGAAGGGGCGCTTTGAGGTCGTGCGCGACGGCGTAAGCGAAGCTTTCCGATTCTCGATAAGCCTCGGTGAGCTCGCGAGTGCGCTCGGCAACGCGCGTTTCGAGCGTATTGGCGAGCTCGCGAAGTTGCGCTTCGCTTTGCCGAAGCGACAGCTCCATGTTCTTGCGCTCCGTAATGTCCACGTGCGAGCCGAGCATGCGACGCGGCTTGCCGTCGGCGCCCAACAACACGGTGGCATGCGAGAGGATCCAGCGATACGAGCCGTCTCGGTGGCGCAGCCGGTGCTCGGCAATGAAGTCGCCTTGCGGATCCTTCAAGTAGCGCCTCGTGGCATCGATCATGCGATCGATGTCCTCCGGATGGACCCGCGTTCGCCACTCCTTCATGTCGTCGGCGAGCTCGTGTTCGGCATATCCGAGCTGACGTTTCCATTCCGGCGAGAACTTGACCGTATTCGACCGTAAGTCCCAGTCGAACAGACCGACCGCGCCGGCGCGCGCCATCAGATCGACATCCTGCTCGAGCTCGGTGCGGCGTGTGTTGAGCTGCCTGAGCTGCTCGCGAGCGTCGGCAAGCTCGCGAATCGTGGAGTCCAGGCGTGTTTGCGTCTGCAAGCCGCGCGCGTAGCGCAGGCTTTCGCGCAGTGCAAGGACGACAGCAAATGCGCCTAGTACGAGCCCGCACAGCCGAACGATCGCAGGTGTGAATTCTCGGGCATTGGCCATCGCGATCGCCGAGAGACACAAGATGAGAAAGGCTGGCACGAGCGCTTCAACCCAACCTTGTCTTTCCTCGGCCGGCACGGGCAGTGCGCGCTCGCTCTCAGTGCAGACGGAGACCTGGACTTCGGCGGCACACTGCTGCAGGGCGCACGCAAGCAGCCACGCAAGATTCGCGCTGCTTTCAGCGGTGAACGTTCCGGTCACGAGCTCGCGCGTAAAGATCACGGCGCCGAACGTGACGCAGGCAAGCGCAAGCGTTAGGAGTGCAAGCGGCACCAAGCGGTCGCCCCAACGATAAGACCAAAGCATGTACACGGCGACGATGAGCGCGATCGTCACGGCCGCGCTTTCGGCAACGATGATCAGCGAGTCGAACAATAGGTGGTGCAGGCGCATCAGTGGCGGAGCGAGCAATGCAACCAGCACGAGCGCCAGACTGCACAGGATCAAACCGAGATTGGCGATGCGTAGTGGCGTGAGGCGGCGGCTCGGCAGCGTGGAGCGCAGTACGAGCACGCCGGCAATCATGAAGGATCCGAACAGAACAAAGCCGATGTCGACGGGGCTCGGTACCGGCGGTGGGACTCGGAGTGCGAGCTCGTAATAGTTCCAGATGAGCTGGCCGACGAACCAGCATGCGGCCGCGATGGCGAAGCAGCTCCACGCAAAGTACTCGCGGCCGCGGGACGCTCGGGCGGCGCGCGTACAGCTCACGGCGACCAGCAACGCGCCGAACGCCAGTGCGAAATCAGTTATGTAGGTTGCTGCCGTCCGATCGAGCCACTCGGTCGGAATGAGGATCGCGTAAACGGCAAGCGACGCCAGCCATACGACCGCGAGACGCTGCGTACGGTGCAGGTGGCCGACAGAAATGGTGCGATGCGGCGAATCGCGCGAGTCGTACGCGTCGGCGTCTTTTAGTTCGCTTTGCGGCATCGACGCGACATCTTTTTGCGCGACCGGTGGTCAGCCGCCGGAGTATTACTCTGCCTCTGCAGATTTTGTTTCGATACGCGGCGACTCGCCTAAGCCGGCATCAGGCAACTCCCGAGCGTAATTCGCGCAAACCGTTTCGTCTATCCGCAGTGATGATCGATCGCACGGGGCTTGGAGCTCGAGGCGCGAGGCGTGGAACTTGAGAAGAGAACGGCGAACGCGCTGCTCGCTGTCAATTGTCACCCATCAACTGTCAACTGCTCATTTTCCGTTCTCAATTTTCACGCGGAGCCTCGCGCACATAATGGCCGCTCCAACGCTGAGCAGACAGCTCGCGATGGAGGCTGCTTGCATGGATTTCGTAAAGGCGCTGCGCGCAGCTTCCAACAACGAATTGCGCACGGTCATGTCGAGCGATGCGGCGGCTTCGACGGCAGCGCCCAAGGTTTCTCGGGCAGCGGCTAGCGCTTCGGGCGGTACGCCAGGTAGCGGAGTCTCGCCCATCGTATTGCGATACACGGCGCTCACGATGCTGCCTAGGACTGCCAAACCTAGCGCCGCACCGAATTCGAAGCTCGTTTCGGAGATCCCCGAGGCGGCGCCGGCCCGTTCGGGCGGGACGTCGGACATCACGAGGTCCGTCGTCAAGGTACCCATCGGTGCAATGCCCGTGCAGAACAGCAGGAATCCGAGCACGACGATCCAGAGATCGTCGCCCGTCGTCGCTTGGCTCAAAACGCCATAACCGACGGCGCTCACCA
The DNA here is from genome assembly GCA_036563855.1 of Steroidobacteraceae bacterium. GTDB lineage: Bacteria > Pseudomonadota > Gammaproteobacteria > Steroidobacterales > Steroidobacteraceae > Steroidobacter. Next base: position 3,007 of record DATCLP010000704.1, read on the forward strand.
GAAACCCCACGGTGAAGACAGTGGCCGGCGCATAGCGACGCACGAGCATCGGCGCAGTCAACGATCCGGCCATGAAAATGAGACTCGTGGGAACCAGCCACAGTCCCGCTTCGAGCGGTCCCATGCCGACGACGAGTTGCAGATACTGGGTGATGAACAGGAATGCACCGAAAGCCGCGAACACGGCGATGATGTTGATGAGCAACGCGGTCGTGAATGTTCGCGAGCGGAACAGGCGCAAGTCGATCATCGGATCGGCGGCGAGCCGTTGCCTGCGAACGAACAACGTGCCCACGCCGAAGCTCGCCAGGATCGCAATGACGGCGATTGCATCGGGTCCGTACACGGCGATGTGCTTCATGCCGAAGATCATCGAGAGGACGGCGGTAGTCGCTAGGACGGCGCTCGCGAAATCCAGCCTGTCGGCATTCGGATCTCGATACTCCGGCAGCAGCAACGGCGCGAGGATCAAGAGCAGCGCCATCAGCGGAACGGCGATCAGGAAGACCGATCCCCACCAGAAGTGTTCGAGCAACACGCCGCCGATGAGCGGTCCGGCAATACCGCCTGCAGAGAAACAGCCCGCCCAAATGCCAATCGCCATCGTGCGCTCGCGCGCATCGAGGAACATGTTGCGAATCAAGGAGAGCGTCGATGGTGCGAGCGTTGCCGCCGCGACCCCGAGAATGGCACGCGCGACGATCAGCATCTCTGCGCTGGTCGAGAATGCGGCGAGCACGGACGCCGCACCGAATGCGCCTGCGCCGATCATCAACAGCCGGCGCCGCCCGATGCGATCGCCGAGCGTTCCCATCGTGATCAAGAAACCTGCGAGCAGGAAGCCGTAGATATCGACGATCCACAAGAGCTGCGTTGCGCTCGGTTGCAAACCCGCCGTCAGAGCCGGGACGGCAAGATGCAGGACATTCAAGTCCATCGAATAGAGCAGGCACGGTACCGCGATCACCGCGAGCCCGATCCATTCTTTGCGGGTAGCCTTCGGCGCAACTGGCGCGTCGTGGGTTGTCATCGACTCGGGAAGAGGAGTGGAAGCGGAAGCCGCGCATTCTCGTCGAGAGGCGCTCCGCGAGGCAACCGGCGCTACGTCGTGACTCGTGACTGGTGACTCGTCGTGATTAGGAGCGAATGCGCAGGACCTAATCCCTCTCCCCCTTGCGGGAGGGCGCAGAGCGAAGACGTGCAGGTGAGGGGCCGAGAATAGTTGATAGTGGAC
>DATCLP010000705.1:0-2272 GCA_036563855.1 Steroidobacteraceae bacterium
CGGCGCGGACGCAGTGGCTCGCACTGGACGGCATAAATCGCTACGAGACCCGACACAAACGCGCGGACGGCACGGTGTTCGACGTCGAGGTGAGCGCCGGTTCGGCAGGGCAGGGCACGACGCAGCCGACCACGTTGCTCGTTCGGGATATCACCGAGCGGCGGCGCGAGTTAGCCCGCCGGCGCAGCAATCAGCGACAGCTCGAGTTCCTCGTCGACTTGTTCAAACACTCCGAAGGTTTCGACGAGTCCGCGATCGTGCGGCGCGTCGTCGACCAGGCGGGGCTCGCGACAAACTCGCCGCTCAGCTATCTGTTCTTCGTCGATCCCGCTCAGAAGACGATGACGTTGGCGGCATGGCGCGACCGCAGCCAGCTGCACGTGACGATGGCGAGCGCCGAACCCCGGCCGATCTCGCAAGCCGGGGTGTTCACCGAATGCATCAAGGCGCGCCATCCCACCTCGAGCAACGATCTGTCGCGCAAAGCGCAAGCAGACGGTCTGCCTGAATTGCAGCGCTACCTTGCTGTCCCCTTGGTCGCGGACGAACAGACGATCGCCGTCTTGGGCGTTGCAAATCGCGATGCACCGTACGGGGAAGAGGACCAGACGCTGCTGATGTCGATGGCTGACAGCGTGTGCCGTGTGCTGCAAACAAAGCGTGCGCACGCATTGACGTTGAGCTCTCTGCAGCGCACCGATGTCGCCCTGCAAGGCATGATCGAATCGCTCGTCCGCATGAGCGAACGGCACGATCCGTACACGGCCGGATCGTCACGGCGGGTCGCCACGCTCGCTGTGGCGCTGGCGCGCGAAGCGGGATTGGACAGCCGCAGCCAGGATGCGGTCCGGGTTGCAGCGCTGCTGCACGACATCGGCAACATCGCCGTACCGGCGGCAATTCTCGCCAAGCCCGCCCCGCTGAGCGAAGTCGAGCTGGCCTTGATGCGCACGCACGCAGAAGAAGGATGCAAGCTGCTCGCGGACATCGATTTCGGCGCGCCGATCGCCGACATCATCCTGGAACACCACGAGCGCATCGACGGCAGCGGCTATCCTCGCGGGCTCAAGGGCGACGACATTCTCATCGAGGCGCGCGTGTTGGCTATCGCAGACACTGTCGAAGCGATGTGCTCGCCGCGACCGTATCGCCCCGCGCTCGGAATGGATGCTGCGATCGACGAGATCAACCGTAACGCGGGCAAGCTGTATGACCTGCATCTCGTCACAGCCTGCACGCGGTTGGTGAGACAGCGAGGATTCGCGTTCCCTGACTGAGCGCGCGATGGAGGCAGCGCGCTCAGAGGCTGAAGACTGAAGGCAGAGGCGCGCTGCGCTCCGCTTCCCTCATTCCTTTTTTCCCTTTCCCGATTCCCGACCCGACTCAGGCGCCCCCTGAGCACTGCTGCCGTTTCACCTGAGAGGGGATCGCTCGCATCTGCTTTTGTTCGATGCGGGGCCGCCCGATATGTCCAATCGACCGGCCCGCGCAGAATCGTCGCCGTCGAACAAGGGCAAAGCCGTCGAAAGGCGGCGACGCAAAGCTTCCGGTCCCAACGCCGACCTCGAGAGTCGACACGGATAGCGGGGCTGCCGCGCGAGCGCATCAGCTTTTCGCGCGTAAATCGCTGCCGAGGCAGTCGCAGTCGCGACTCTGCCAACGTGAATTTCCCTTGGCTTCGCACGGAGTCGTCGCGCAAATCGCGGCGGGAGATTCGCGCTTGGAGAGATGTGTCGATCATGTCCGATCTGCCTCATGTGAATTCCTGGTTTGCGCGCTGGCTCGCCGGCTTCGCGTTGGCGTTTGCGGGTTCGCTTGCGATGGCCGCTGCGCCGGTCATTTCAGGCACGCCGCAGACGACCGTGACGCTCGGCTACTACTGGGGCTTTGAGCCGACTGCATCGGATCGCGACGGCGACAAGTTGCGCTTCTCGGTCGCCAACGCGCCGAGCTGGATGAAGATCAACACCGAGACCGGCAAGCTCTGGGGCAAGCCCACTACGACCGGTCGCTGGTCGAACATCATTCTGAGCGTCACTGACGGCAAGACGAAGGTTTCGTTGCCGCCGTTCTACGTGGTCGCGCGCGCGCCATCGACGCCGTCGAACAAACCGCCGACGATCAGCGGCACACCGCAAGCGACGGTCACGCTCGGCTACTACTGGGGCTTTGAGCCGACTGCATCGGATCGCGACGGCGACAAGTTGCGCTTCTCGGTCGCCAACGCGCCGAGCTGGATGAAGATCAACACCGAGACCGGCAAGCTCTGGGG
>DATCLP010000706.1:0-3242 GCA_036563855.1 Steroidobacteraceae bacterium
TGCGGAAATAGACGACCGCATTGACCTTCACCGAAACGTTGTCTCGCGAGATCACATCCTGCGTCGGCACGTCCAGCACGATGATGCGCAAATCGACCTTCACCATGCGCTGAACGACGGGAATGACCAGAATGATTCCCGGTCCTTTCGTGCCCGTGTACCGACCCAGCGTGAAGATGACACCGCGTTCGTATTCGTTGAGGATGCGGATCGCCGAAAAGATCAAGAGCAGCAGTACGACGACAGGCACGATTAGGTACATGGGTTGGGACCTCCGGTGAATTGGTTGCTTGTCGTGACTCGTGACTCGTGACTCGTGACTCGTGAGGCAGGCTGGCTGCTGCCGTTGTCAATTGTCAATTCGCCGATCACTTTCCTCCGGCCTAACCTCCAACGTCAGGCCGTCTACTTTCACAATTCGCAGGCGCTGTCCTTCCTTTACAGGTGTCGGTGTGACGGCGCGCCAGAGCTCGCCGCGCACGCGCACGAAGCCCGTACGGTCGAAAGACTCGAGGGCGACGGCGGGCTCGCGCAGCAGTTGCTGTTCGCCGGTCTCGATCGGCCGGCGCCGCGACCTTGCGAAGAATGATGCCGTCAACAGCACGATCGCGCCGCCGGCGAGCGCAATTCCGCCGATCAAGCCTTTCGCCACCTCGAAACCCGGCACATCCGTATCGAGCAGAATGATCGATCCGATCACGAACGCGGCGATGCCGCCTAGACCGAGTATCCCAAAACTCGGGGTGAATGCTTCGGCAATGATGAGCGCAAGCCCCAGGATCATGAGCGCAAGCCCGGCATAGTTCACCGAGAGCACCTGGAAGGCATATAGCGCGAGCAGCAAGCAAATCGCACCGATGACGCCAGGCACGAGCGCGCCCGGGTTGTATCCCTCGAGCAGCAACCCGTAAACGCCGACGAGCATCAGCAAGTATGCGATGTTCGGATTCGTGATCACGGCGAGCAGCTTCGTGCGCCAGTCGGCTTGCACGCGCTCGACGATGAGATCGGCTGTCTCGAGCGTCCTCTCGCCGTCTGCCACCTTCACCTTACGACCGTCGATCTTGCGTAACAGCTCGGAAACGTCTGCGGCGATCACGTCGATGACGTTCTGTTCCAGCGCCGCCGTCGCCGACAGGCTGGCAGCGCTACGCACGGCGGCTTCCGCCCACTCGGCATTGCGGCCTCGTAGCTCTGCAAGGCCGCGAATGTACGCAACTGCATCGTTGACGACCTTGCGCTCCATCGCCGTACCGGGTTCGGGCGGGCGGGCGTTCGATTCGGGCGCGCTCTCGTCGTCTTCCTTTGCGTCAGCCGGTTCGGATTTGTCCTTCGAGTCCTCGTCGCGCTTGCCGGAATCTGACGGCGACGACGGCGTGGGTGAGCCGCCGATCTGCACAGGCGTTGCCGCGCCCAGGTTCGTCGCCGGCGCCATCGCCGCGACATGGCTCGCATAAAGCAGGTACGTGCCTGCGCTCGCTGCACGAGCGCCCGATGGGGCGACATAGCTCGCGACCGGAACGTTAGAGGAGAGAATGGCGCGAATCATGTCGCGCATTGCAGTGTCGAGCCCGCCAGGCGTGTCCATCTGCAAGATGACGAGCGGCACCTTACGCTCATTGGCATCTTCGAGCGTGCGGCGAAAGAAGTCGCTCGTGGCCGGACCGATCGCGTCGTTGATCTCGAGCAGGACGGCGGTTTTCGCCGGATCCGCCGGCGTTGTTTGCGCCCCACTGACATACGCACCCGCAAGCAACGCGACGAGAGCGCCGAGAATGATGGCGATACTGACCCGCTGCTCTGGTTTGTTCATCTGCATGTTCCGTCCGCCGAACCGACGTTGCGGGCCTGCTCGAAAGCCAGCGCTGTCGGCAATGGCTGTACGAATACGGTCGCAGAGAACGCTCGGGAAAACCAGTGGGGTTGATACGGCTCGGGTGCTGCCTCTGGGCATCGGGGTCGGGGTATGCGGCTTGCCCGCTCGCAGGATCCGGGCGCCCACTGCACAGCTCACCTGAAACCGCGGGATTGCTTGCGGGCGCGCAGTAGTTCGATATGGGTTCCAGTTGATGGAAAAGTTGCGCGAAAGCAGTCGCGTTTAGCCGTCGATCTGCGCAAACTTCACGCCAATCCGGCTGAGTCCATGGCTTGCTCGAACAACACGAACCGATGGATCGACCATGAGCGTCTTGCAACATTATCGACGTTTGCCCTCTGTCGCCACGTCACTGGCAAGCGCGCTCGCGTGCACGCTGGCGCTTTCGGCCGACCGCGTCGTTCATCCGCCGGGCCCGAATCACGGCGAAGACCCCTACGAAGTCGTGCACGACTGGTTGAAGCCCTTTGCGGAGCCCGGTTACGTCTGGGGCTCGCATCCCGGAATTTTCGTCGAATCCGAGAATCGCATTTTCATCATTCAACGCGGCGAACTGCGTGTACCCGAACCGAAGCCGCCGGGCTTCACGAATTTCTACGGCTCGGCCGAAGGCTTGAATGCGTTGCGGCCGGTCGACCGCAAGCGGGAGATGCGCAACGTCATCTTCATCGTCGACAGCGAGGGACGGTTGGTCGAATCGTGGACGCAGTGGGATCACCTGTTCGCCGATACGCCGGGGCCGCACAAGATCGCGATCAGCCCCTACGATCCGGAACGTCGTGTCTGGGTCGTCAACGATGCCCGCCAGCAAATTCACGTATTTTCGAACGACGGCAAGCACCTGCTCTTTTCGCTCGGCACTTGGAACGAGGCGGGAACGGATCGAAATCGTTTCGGCACCCCGCAAGACGTTGCATTTCTACCGGACGGCAGCGTGTTCGTCGCAGACGGAATCGATAATGCCCGCGTCGTGAAGTTCGACAAGAACGGCAACTATCTCCTCGAATGGGGCACCAAGGGATCGGCGGACGGACAATTCAACGTCGTGCACGCCGTGGCCACGGACAAGAACAACCGCGTTTATGTCGCCGATCGAGGAAACGACCGCATCCAGGTGTTCGATGAATTCGGTAAGCACCTTGCAACGTGGCCGAACCTCAACTTCCCGAATCACATCGTGATCACCGAAGATCAGGAAGTGTGGGTTGCGGACAATCAGCCCGTGCGCATGATCAAGTTCGACACGAACGGCAATCGGCTCCACTCATGGGATCTCGACGGCCGCGGCCCGGGCCAGTTCGCCGAGCTGCACCAATTCAGCATCGACGCACACGGCAACTGGTACGGTGCGGACAACATTCTGGGG
>DATCLP010000707.1:0-6602 GCA_036563855.1 Steroidobacteraceae bacterium
ACATAGTTCTTCTGCCCGACGCCATCGATGAATACGTTGACGCCGTTGGCCGACTGCGCACCGCTGCGCAACTCGCTCGTCGAACCGTCGCCGCTCGTCACGAACTGCACCCCTGGCACGATATCCGCGAAGGCGAGGAAGTTGCGCGAATTTTGCGGCAAGGCCTCGATCTGCCGCGGCGACACGTAAGTGGCCACCTCGGACGTACGCGTCTCGAAGAGCTGAGTCGCCGTCACGACCACGGATTCAATCGTCTGCGTGGGTGCGCCGACACCGAGATCGAGGGTTGCGGTTTGGCCGACCTGCAGCGTAACCAGCCGTTCGACCTCACCCTGATCGGTTGTGACTTCGATTCGATAAGTACCCGGCGGCAGGCCTGCAAGGGCGTAATTGCCGTTGGCTTCGGTTTGTACGCGCCTGGAATAACCGGTTTCGGTGTTTGTCGCGGTTACTGTCGCGCCGCTAACCGGCTGCTCGCCGACGCTGACCTGCCCGCGTAACGTGGCGCTCACCGTTTGGCCGAGTGCCTGCGACGCCACGGCCATGAGCGAGCTCACGATTGCGCTTGCGATGACGCGCTTGCTCCGAGATGTGCTGCGGAATCTCATCGTCCGACCCCCCTTCCGTGCTTCTGATCTGCCAACGGTTCTTAGCACCCGCATGGCTCGAGCCTTGCGGGCGCTCGGGGCGATGGCATGCGTTGCCACGACGCCTCGCCGACCGAGCTCGAACACATCGGAAATGAACGTGCTGCCGGCGGAGTTCCGACAGCTGCGGAGGGCTAAGCGGGTGGAATCCGTTCCTCACAGCTCTTTCATGTGCGGTCCGGCGAACTTGAATTTCCTGCGGCCGCCGCCAAGCGTGTGCGGCTATGTCCAGCCAGCAGGTCGCGAACATTGAGAACGTCGAAGCGTGGACTGCGGGCGTCGAGGTCGATGCCGAAACGTTGCAGCGCCTAAGCAACATCTCGGCTCCGCCGATCCTTGCGGGCCATACCGCAGCTACGCCGGGTGCCAACGGCGACGAGTCGAACGGCATCCGCGTGATGCTCCGCCCGGAGCATCGAGAGCTGTCCGATCGCGACCTCGGTCGGCGTTGCGCGGGAGCGCGCGCGTTCAGCATGCGCGTCGAAGCGCCGCATTGGGCACGAGATCATGCGGTGCACAATTGCACCCTAACGATGCATCGAGCACTGAGTGTGCTGCACGAGAAGCGCGGGCACGCAGTCGCCAAATTCGAAAACGCGGTCCGTGCCGTGATCCCACACGAGAACACGCACACGGAGTCGAAAGCAAAGAGCGCAGGCATCGAAGACCGCAAACACGCCGGTGTGATCGATGGGGTTTCTGCCGCTCATGAGGACATCGATGCGGCGGCTAGCGCAAACGACACAATCTCACAGTTGCCCGAAGCGGTGCTCACGTTGGTGCAAGCGATGCGCATCGAGAACTCGTGCAGAAGCGACGCGCGCGCACCAACAACGATCGGTTGCATTCAGTGTGCGTTCATAAAGCGGGGTTACGAGCCATGTCGTATAACGCAGACGCGAGAAACTACGCTTGCGCGAGCCTTCATATCGAAGGTACAAACAAATTCAGTACACCAGTAAGAAAGGCAGCGGGAGGTTCAATGCGAGGCGTCATTCGAGGCACCTGCGCTCACTGCCAATCCGAGACCTATTTCGATCCAGCAGCCGGTATCGGCCTCGAAGCAATCGCAAGCAGCACCTGCACGAAGTGTGGCCATACTGGCGTGGTCATCACGTTGAACATCGAGCCTCCGAGCGGCGCAAAGATTCTCGATCACATTCCGCGGTTCGAGCCGGACGCGCGCCTCTCGGCGCGACACTGATAGGCCACTGATTGGCGTGAAGCTCAGTCCGGGCGCGCCCTGACTCGGGCGCCCATCGAAAACCCGGGTTCAGGTCGCGCAATCTGGACCAACATCGAATGCGCGTTTTACACGGTTTGCATCGTGGTGCGAGCCGCGCGGCAGCTCGCCTCTCGATTTCCTTGCAGGATCTGCACGGGCTGCGAGCCGTGGGAATCAAAAGCTCGCTCGAAAGTCGGTAGCACGGAACGAAAAGGCCTTCTCGTCCGTGTAGCAGCATGCGACCACGCCAGCGCACTCAGAATACGTTCGACGTCCTCATCGTGGATCCGATTCGGGCGGATTCCGCGGCAACAGCGGCGGCACTTCGACGCTGCCGGCCGGCCGCATCCATCATTCGTGTAATGCATGCCGATCAGGCCGCGAGGATCATGTTCGATAGGGGTTTGCTCACGCCCGAACCGCAGCGGCCACGATTGATTTTTCTCGAAGCCGGTGCGCTCGCCGGAGCGAAGGCACTGCTCAAGCGCGTCTGCGACGATCCGAGTACGCGCGAGATTCCGGTGATCGTCTTCTCGAAGAGCTGGGCGATCGCAGACATTCAGGTCTGCCGCTCGCTCGGCGCCAAGACTTATGTGGTGAAGCCAGATGATCCGCTTCAGCACCGCTCTGCCGTCGAGCGAATCGCGGATATGTGGCTGAGCCACGTCCCCGAAGCTGCCTCGCACGAAACGGATGAGGAATCGAGCGGCGCTTGGGAGCTCGCATCCTCCTCTAGCGAACTCCACACGCCCTTCCCTGCGAAAGCCGGTATCTAGGCTGCGACCGTCTCGCGATAGCCGCGTGCGGCGCTTACTGTGTTCGTCTGCTCGCGGCGGCCTTACACTGCTCGCATCCGGCATCCGGACAACACAATGGTCTCGGTCTTTCGCTGCAGCGACTATCTCCAAGCGCAACTGCTCGTCGGTCTGCTCAAGCAACACGGGATCGATACGTATCTCCAGGGAGCGTATTTGCAGGGCGGCGTCGGCGAGCTGCCCGCGATCGGCCAGCTCGTCATCATGGTGGATGAGTCCGATCGGACCGCAGCTGAACGAATCCTCAGCGCCTACGAGCGCGGCGAGCTTGCGATTACCGAAGACGAGTTCGAGGAACCTCCCGACCCGTCAAGTCCTCGGGACTGATGCCGGAGGTCGCTCCGGGAGGAACACCGCGATATCCCTGCGCTAGCGCTGTCTGTGCAGGACGGCGGAGCGCGTGCGACCGCGGGCAAGCTTGCGCCACAACGTCGTGCGGCTGATACCGAGACGTTTGGCCGCAAGTGCCCGATCGCCGCCGCATTCTTCGAGCACACGTCCGATCATTTCCAGCTCCGTTTCCTTGCGCCGGCTCGCGAGCGTCGATGCCCCGACCGCAATTCCGTGCGTGAAGATCTCGGGAATGAGCCTTCGGAGCACATCGCGCGGAGAGCCGCTCTTGGCACCTTCTTCGCTGTATGTCGCGATGCGTTCGACGAAGTTTTCGAGCTCGCGCACATTGCCCGGCCATGAATAGTGTGCGCCGACGCGAATGAGCTCATCGAGCAACGCCTGCGTCTTCGAGCCCGGACGGACCCTGTCGGTCACGCGACGCAGCACGTGCTGCGCGAGCTCGGGCAAGTCTTCGATGCGTTCGCGCAGCGGCGGCAGCGAAAGGCGCAGGATGTTGAGCCGATAATAGAGATCGCTTCGAAATTCGCCGCGAGCGACTTGCGCTTCTAGGTCGCGATGCGTTGCGGCAATCACGCGCACATCGATTCGAGTCGGCTCGATCGCTCCGATACGGAGTACTTCGCGTTCCTGCAGCACGCGCAACATGCGCGTTTGCAGCGGCACGGGCATCTCGCCGATCTCATCCAAGAAGATCGTGCCGGTGTGCGCTGCTTCGAACAAACCAACCTTGCCGCCTTTGCGTGCACCGGTGAATGCGCCTTCTTCGTAGCCGAACAACTCGCTCTCGAGCAGTGCGGCCGGAAAAGCAGCGCAGTTGACGGCCACGAACGGTTGGTTGCGTCGCGCGCTCGCCATGTGGATGCCCTGCGCGAGGAGCTCCTTGCCGGTGCCGCTTTCGCCGATGATGAGCACGGTGGCGTCGCTTTGCGCAAACTGCCGTGCAAGCGCGCGGGTTTGGGCGATCGCGGGACTGTGTCCGACGATGTCTTCGAGCCTGTAGCGTGCGGTCCTCGGCGGCCGCAGTCGCTGCGTTCGCAAACGACGATCGACCCGCTGAATCGTGTCCGGATCTTGGCAGGTCAGCACGGCGCCGGTTTGCACGCCTTGTTCGATGATCGGCACTCGCGTCGTGACGAGCGATTTCGTTCCGACGCGCTGTAGTTCTTCGATCTCCTCACGCTGTTCTCTCAATGTTGCTGCGAGCGTGAGCTCGGGTGCGGCTTCGCTCAGCTTGCGCCCCATCAGCATGGATTTCGGCTGTCCCAGCAGGCGTTCCATCGCAGGGTTGACGACCTCGATGCGCTCTTGCATGTCCACGGCGACGACGCCGTCGCGTAGATGCGCGAGAACGCTGTTCAGGCGATCGCGCTTTGCGGCTTCGATACGCGACAGACGGGCACGCTCGAGCGCTTCGTCCAGCGCTTCGCGCACGGCATCCTCCGAATACAAGAAAACGCCGTGCATGCCTGCCTGTTCGGCGAGATCCACCACGAGGCCGGGAGCGACGACGACTTCGACCGATTTCGCCTTCAGCTCGCGTACGCAGTCGCGGGCGTCTTCCTCGGTACGGTAGCTGCGCTGCTCGATTCCGAGTCCGAACAGCTCGTCGAACTGTTGCACTTCGCGCGGAAAGTCGCCGTGCGTGACGAGCGCGATACGCGATGCGATGCTGCGGGCACGCGCGAGTGCGCGCATGACGTCGAAGCCGCCGACACGCACGAGCACGACCGGAATGTCGAGCTGCTGCCGCAGATACGCTCCGTTCGATCCGGCCGCGACGATGACATCGACGGGTTCCGCGGAGTGCACCCGGCGGATTTCCTCCACTGCGGTATCGAATCCGCGATCGAGGATCTCCAATCGAGCGAGATTGCGGTAGCTCGGCGCGAGCTCTTGCAGCAGGTAGCGCAGGCGATGCAGGCCGACGGCGATGACGCGCGGTGCGGCCGTCGGCCGATAGTTGGGGGAGATCATGGGGCAGCCTGTTTCACTGTGGCACTGGTCGTTTCAATTTTGAAACAGACGGCGCCGCGTGGCTAGTGCGGCGTGCGCATAAGTGCCTGACTTACGCGGTTTTTCGCACGACGCCTGGACTGGCATGCACTTTGCGAGTAAAGGAGCACTCCTCCTCTATGGATGAAAGCCGCATGAGTACACCTGGCGCATTGTTTCGCGCGGCGCTGGCCGCCGAGTCTCCGCTTCAAGTCGTAGGCACGATCAACGCCAATCACGCGCTGCTCGCCAAGCGTGCCGGCTATCGGGCGATTTATCTGTCGGGCGGCGGCGTGGCCGCAGGCTCGCTCGGCATGCCGGACTTGGGAATCAACACGCTCGATGACGTGCTCGTCGATGTGCGCCGAATCACCGATGTGTGCGACCTGCCGTTGATGGTCGATATCGACACAGGGTTCGGGCCAAGTGCGTTCAACATCGCGCGCACGATCAAGAGTCTCATCAAGTTCGGCGCAGCCGCTTGCCACATCGAGGATCAAGTCGGCGCTAAGCGTTGCGGCCATCGTCCGGGCAAGGAGATCGTGTCGACTGAGGAGATGGTCGATCGGATCAAAGCCGCGGCCGATGCGAAGACCGATGCGAGCTTCTTTCTCATTGCCCGCACCGATGCGATCGCCGTGCATGGGGTCGATGCGGCGATAGAGCGCGCTATCGCATGCGTGGAAGCCGGAGCCGACGGCATCTTTGCCGAGGCTGCATACGACTTGGACACCTATCGCCGCTTCGTCGATGCGGTAAAGGTGCCGGTGCTTGCGAACATGACCGAGTTCGGTAAGACACCGCTCTTTTCGGTCGATGAACTCCGCAGTGCCGGCGTGGCCATTGCGCTTTACCCGCTGAGTGCCTTCCGCGCGATGAACAAAGCGGCGGAGAATGTGTATCTGGCGATCCGCCGCGACGGCCATCAGCGCAACGTGCTCGATACGATGCAGACGCGCGAGGAGTTGTACGAGCGGATCGGCTATCACGCTTACGAGCAACACCTGGATGCCCTGTTTGCGGCACGCAAGTAGAGAACGGTTTCGATAAGGAGACTGGCATGACCGATACGGCCACCCCCGGCTTCAAGCCCAAAAAATCCGTTGCGCTCTCCGGCACGGTCGCCGGCAACACGGCGCTTTGTACAGTCGGACGCACGGGGAACGACCTGCACTATCGCGGCTACGACATCCTGGATATCGCGACGGTGTGCGAGTTCGAGGAGATCGCCTATCTCCTCATCCACGGCAAGCTCCCGAACGTCGCGGAGCTCACCGAATACAAGAAGAAACTCAAGTCGCTCCGCGGCATTCCGGCAGCGGTGAAGACCGTGCTCGAGCAGCTTCCGCCCTCGGCGCATCCGATGGATGTGATGCGCACGGGCGTCTCTGCGTTGGGTTGCGTTTCACCAGAGAAGGACGATCACAGCGTGCCGGGCGCTCGTGACATTGCCGATAAGCTCCTGGCCAGCCTCGGGTCGATGCTTCTTTATTGGTATCACTTCAGCCACAACGGCAAGCGCATCGATACCGACAGCGAGGAGGATTCGATCGGGGGGCACTTCTTGCA
>DATCLP010000708.1:0-3430 GCA_036563855.1 Steroidobacteraceae bacterium
TGGAAAGTTTCGCGAGCGAGTCGGAAATCGTCGCGGCACTGAATCCGCTCGCAGAGGTCGGTCTCGATTATCTGAAGCTGGGCCAACCGGTACCGACGCTGTCGGGCGGCGAAGCGCAACGCCTGAAGCTCGCCGGTCACTTGGCGGCAAGCGCGATCGAACAGCAAGCTCGCGCGCGCAAGACCAAGCCAGATCAGGAGGACCGAAAGGGAACGCTGTTCATTTTCGATGAGCCGACGACGGGACTGCATTTCGCAGACATCGAAAAGCTCTTGCGTGCGTTCGAGCGTTTGATCGCTGCGGGTCATTCGCTGCTCGTCATCGAACACAACCTCGATGTGATTGCTGCTGCAGATTGGATCGTCGACTTGGGTCCCGAAGGCGGCGATGCGGGCGGCGAGGTCGTGTGCGTCGGTACGCCTGAAGATGTCATGCGGCATCCGACGTCGCACACGGGCAAAGCGCTGCGCGAGTACCTGGAGGGCTGTGGGCTCTGGGCTCTCGCTTCGCGTCCTGCGCCCCAAGTCCCGCGCCCCGGGCCCCAAGCCCAGGCTTGCATCTCCATTCACGGCGCCCGCGAACACAATCTGAAGAACATCGACGTCGCTCTGCCGCGCGACAAGTTCACGGTCGTCACCGGCGTGTCCGGATCGGGAAAATCGACGCTCGCGTTCGACATCGTGTTCGGCGAAGGACAGCGTCGCTATCTCGAATCGCTCAACGCGTACGCGCGTCAATTCGTCCAGCCCGCGTCGCGTCCGGATGTCGATGCCATCTTCGGAATCCCGCCGACCGTTGCGATCGAGCAGCGGACGAGCCGAGGCGGGCGCAAGAGCACGGTTGCAACGCTGACCGAGATCTATCACTTCTTGCGCTTGCTGTACGTCAAGCTCGGTACGCAGTACTGCCCGACGTGCAATGTGCCTATCGAGCCTCAAAGCTTCGATGCGATCGCCGCGCGTTTGATGAAGGACTATCGCGGCAAGACGATCTCGCTGTTGGCACCGCTCGTCATCGCGCGCAAGGGTTACTACACGGATTTGGCTGCGTGGGCGGCGAAGAAGGGTTACTCGCATTTGCGCGTCGACGGCGAGCTCTTGCCGACGAGCAAATGGCCGCGGCTCGATCGTTTCAAGGAGCACACGATCGAGTTGCCGGTGGCCATTCTCAAGATTACGCCGAGCGGCGAACGCGAGCTTCGCGCATCGCTCACGACGGCGCTCGAGCATGGCAAGGGGATTGTGCACGTGCTGGTGGAGGGCGCTGGGCTCTGGGCGCTGGGCTCTGGTAAGAAGTCGAAGAGGCGATCGCGCGCGGGCAACGCGATCGAATCGGCGGGCAATGCTCCGATCGTGTACTCGACGAAGCGCGCTTGCTCGTTGTGCGGTACGAGCTTCGCCGATCTGGATCCGCGCTTGTTCTCGTTCAATTCCAAGCACGGCTGGTGCGAAGCGTGTTTCGGAACCGGTCTCAAGCTGCGCGGCTTCGATGCCGAGCAGAGCGGCGAAGAGATCTGGTGGAACGAGTGGTTCGAGGGCGAGCCGGAAATCTGCGAGGCTTGTCGCGGCCAGCGTCTCAACCCGATTGCGTTGAACGTTCGCTTTCGCGGCCGATCGATCGCGGAAGTCACCGCACAGTCCGTGAGCGACCTGCGGCACGAGTTTGCGCGTCTGAAGCTGATCGGTCGCGAGCAGGAGATTGCGCGCGACGTGTTGGCCGAGATCAACGCGCGCCTCGCCTTCCTCGAAGACGTGGGACTCGGCTATCTGTCGCTCGATCGGTCGGCGCCGACGCTGTCGGGCGGCGAAGCGCAGCGCATCAGGTTGGCGGCGCAGCTCGGATCGAATCTGCAAGGCGTGTGCTACATCCTGGATGAGCCGACGATCGGGCTGCATCCGCGCGACAACGCCATCCTGCTCGACACGCTCGACAAACTCGCGGCAAAAGGTAATTCGCTCTTGGTCGTCGAACACGACGAGGAGACGATTCGGCGCGCCGACTATGTTCTAGACCTAGGTCCAGGAGCCGGCTCTCGCGGCGGGGAAGTCGTTGCTTGCGGAACCGCGCAGGAGCTCATGGCTGCGCCGGCATCCGTGACAGGGCGATTTCTCGCCAATCCTCTGCGTCATCCGTTCCAAACCAGACGTCGTGTCGATGCACGGACGCCCGCGCTCGTGATTCGCGAACCGAGGCTACACAACTTGAAGGGCGGCAACGTGCGCGTGCCGCTCGGCCGGCTCGTCGTTTTCACCGGCGTGTCCGGATCGGGCAAGTCGACGTTGGCGCGCGATGTCTTGCACGACAATTTGCGTGCAGTGCTGTCGCGCAAATCGCGTTCGAAGAAATTCGAGTGGCGCGGATGCAAGGACATTCAAGGATGGGAGCGCATCGGGCGCATTCTCGAAGTGGATCAAACGCCGATCGGTAAGACGCCGCGCTCGTGCCCTGCGACTTACGTCGGCTTCTGGGATGCCATACGGCGCGTATTTGCCGAGACATCGGAAGCGCGAATGCGCGGATTCGCACCCTCGCGTTTTTCGTTCAACACCGTCGGCGGACGCTGCGAAGCTTGCGAAGGGCAGGGCTTGCGCAAGATCGAAATGAATTTCCTGCCGGACGTTCGCGTCACGTGCGACGTGTGCGGCGGACGCCGTTTCAATCAGGAAACGCTGTCGATCGAGTTCAAGGGCAAGAACATCGGCGATGTGCTGATGATGAGCGTCGATGAAGCCGTGGAGTTCTTTGCCGCGCATCCGCGCATCCATCATTCGCTGCGATTGCTGCAAGACGTCGGTCTCGGCTACCTCACGCTCGGACAGCAAAGTCCCACGTTGTCAGGAGGCGAAGCTCAACGCATCAAGCTCGTGACCGAGCTCGCCAGAGTGCGTCCGAGCAAGGAAGCATCTTCACCTTCAGCCTTCGGCCTTCAGTCTTCAGCCTCAACTCTGTACGTGCTCGACGAACCGACGGTCGGCTTGCACATGGCCGATGTCGAAAAGCTCATTCGCGTGTTGCATCGGCTCGTCGAAGCCGGCAATTCCGTCGTGCTCATCGAGCACAATTTGGACGTGATTGCAGAAGCGGATTGGCTGATCGACCTAGGTCCTGAGGGCGGCGAAGGCGGCGGTAGGGTCGTGGCGGAAGGCACGCCCGAGGACATTGCAGCGCGCGCGCGACGCTCGCATACCGCGCGCATCTTGCGCGATTTTCTGCGCGAAAGGGCCCAAACGGCCCTTGCAAGGCCTGTTCGCCGCGCCTCTTAGAACTTCTTTTTCGGTGCCCCCGAACGAATTTACGCCGCGGCTTCACTGCTGCTGACACGGTGTCGTTGCATACACCGCGCGCGGGTTTCGGTCCCGCATCTGCAGCGAACGTCCGTTTCAGCGGCTCCTGATTGCGCATAAAGCCGCACTCATAAGGATTTTCCTTT
>DATCLP010000709.1:0-2176 GCA_036563855.1 Steroidobacteraceae bacterium
AAACAAGAGCGCGGTCACCACCGGACCGAGCTCCTTGATGAGGGCGAGCGCTGCAGCCGTGCCCAAGGCATCCTCGGAGCCGAAGCGCTGCAGCAAGTCATAGCCTTGCAAGCCCAGCACGCCGCCGACGAACAGACCGCACGTCATGATGATGACGAGAGACAGCGCACCTGCGTTGTGAATCTGATCGATGATCAAGCCGGGACGCGTGAGCGCGCGCGGCACCTGCGCCAGCGTGCGCATCAAGAACAAAGCCACGGCGCCGACCGTAGCGACGAAGCTGCGCAGGTTTTCGACGATCTCCCGCAAGAGACTCACGCGGAGCCCTCGAGCAGTTGTTGGTAATAATCCGGCGCCGGGTAATGGAACGGCACGGGGCCGTCCGCAAGTCCGTTCATGAATTGGTTGACGAGCTCCGAATCGTGTTTCTTGAGCTCCGCGAAGTTTCCGGCAGCCGCCACGCGTCCGCCCGCGATGATGTAGCCCACGTCCGCCAGCTCGGCCAGCTCTTCGACGTCATGAGAAACGACGAGGCTCGTAATACCGAGCGCATAGTTCATGTGCCGCACGAGCCGCACGATCATGCCCATCGAGATCGGATCGAGCCCGGTGAACGGCTCGTCGTAGCTCAGCAAATTAGGGTCGGTCGCCATCGCGCGCGCGAGCGCGACACGAGGTGCCATAACGCCGGAAAGCTCTGCAGGCATCAAGCGCGCCGCACCTCGCAATCCCACCGCCTGGAGCTTCGTAAGGACGATGTTGCGAATCAGCGCTTCAGGGAGCTTCGTGTGCTCGCGCAGCGGGAATGCGACGTTCTCGAACACATCCATGTCCGTGAGCAGCGCGCCGTTCTGGAACAACATACCCATGCGGCGGCGCAGCCTGTACAGCTCGCCGAGCTTCAAGCTCGTCACATCGATACCGTCGAAGAGAATGCGTCCTTTGTCGGGCTTGATTTGCCCGGTCATCAGGCGCAGCAGCGTCGTCTTGCCGGTTCCGCTCGGCCCCATGATGGCGGTGATCCGTCCGCGCGGGACCGATAGCGTCAGACCCGAAAAGATCGTTCTGCCGCCCACCGAGTAGTGAACGTCCTCGACCTCGACCAGATTGTCGGCTGCGGCCGGCCGGGTTTCGATTGCGGCCTGAGCGGAATGCGACATCAAGAACCTCGCACAAGGGACGCGGCGATTCTCATTTGAGCCTTCTTTGTTCCTTCTTCGTGCGCGATTGTGCGGGGATCGATGGCAACTAAGAGCAGAGCGCGCGGCCGGAGTTCCAGCCGCGCGCTGGACGGATCAGGCAGCTTCCTTTTCCAGTTCGGGCTTGTAGGCACCGGTGGCCGCCAAGCCGGTGAGACGTGCACGCCGCGCGAAAGCCTTCTGGGCAGCCGGAACGTTTTCCGGTTTGCCGCCCCAGGTCTTCAGCGCTTCGTCCTGCAAAGCGCGGCCGTACGAGAAGGTCAGCGCCCACGGAAGCGGCCCGAGCTGGTTCATCAGGCTGAGATGCTCATCGGCCTCCGCCGGCGTCTGGCCGCCCGACAGGAAGGCAATGCCAGGGACGGCCGTCGGCACATAACGCTTCAGCGTACGCACGGTCGCTTCGGCAACTTGCTGCGCGTTGGCGCGGTTCGCGTTCTTCTTGCCGGAGATCACCATGTTCGGCTTGAGCACCATGCCCTCGAGATGGATTCGATGCTCGTGCAAAGCGGCGAAAACGGACGCGAGCGTCGCGCTCGTCACTTCCTCGCAGCGCTCGATCGAATGCGCACCGTCCATGAGCACTTCCGGCTCCACGATCGGAACGATGTTCGCCTCTTGGCAGAGCGCCGCATAGCGCGCGAGCGCGTGCGCGTTCGCATCGATGGCGAACTTCGTCGGAATCCCGTCGCCGATATCGATCACCGCTCGCCATTTCGCAAATCGCGCGCCGAGCTTGTAGTACTCGGCCAGCCGCTCGCGCAGTCCATCGAGACCTTCGGTGATCGTTTCGCCCGGGAAGCCCGCAAGCGGCTTCGCGCCGGTATCGACTTTGATGCCCGGCACGATGCCGAGCTTCGACAAGTGTTCTGCGAAGGGCGTGCCGTCCTTGGTTTTCTGACGAATCGTTTCGTCGTACATGATCACGGCACTGATGTAATCGGCCACGTTCGGAGTCGTGAATAGGAGCTCGCGATATG
>DATCLP010000710.1:0-2548 GCA_036563855.1 Steroidobacteraceae bacterium
CCTGTCCGTCGGACCACACCTGGTGATACAACGCCAGCGTCGTTCGAATGCGGTTGTCGAGCCAGGTGCTCTTCCATCCGATCTCGTAGGCATCGAGCTTTTCCTGCTTGTATGTAATGTTCGTACCGACCTGCGCGATCTGGTCGATGATCGACTGCGGCTGGCCGACGAGCGACGTATTGAACCCGCCGGGCTGGAATCCGCGAGCGTACTGCGTGTAGAGCAGCGAGTTCGCGTTGTACTTGTAGTCGACCGTGACGCGAGGCGAGAAGCTCGTGAACGTTTCCGAGAGCACCGGACCGACGTTGGGGAACACGGCCTGTTGCTCGATCTTGTCCCACTGATAGCGCCCCTCGATGCCGACCGTCACAACGTCGCTCACGTCCCAATAGAAACCGCCGAACACGGCCGGCGTTTCGATGCGCGTCGTCTGTTGGCTACCCGTGTGGCGCCCGGCCGGCGACACGCCCGAGTTCGTGTTCTTCGGGCCCCACTGCTGGAAGTAGTTCACACCGAACGTTCCGCGTACGGGCAGCGAATTAGGCGACGTCAGTCGAATCTCTTGACTGAAGTCGTACACCTTGTTCTGGAGCAGCAGCGTGAATTGCCGCCACTCCGGTGCGAACGGAATCACCCCGTGCGCCGGATTCGGCACTTCCCGGCCGTCGCGATAGAGCTGATCGTTGACCGACTGCTGCTTCGTCCGGTGGTATGCCGTCGTCGAGCTCAGCGAGAAATCCGAGTCGAAGGTGTAGTCGAGCCTGAGGTGAGCGACCATGACTTCACGTTTCAAGCCGTACTTGTCGTAGTAATGCGGATCGAACGTGACCGGATAGTTCTTCGCGTTGTCGATCAGCTCGCTATAGGTGAACGGATCCATGCGATCGTTGACGGAGATGATGGTCCGCTGATCGAGATCGCGCAGCCCCGGAAGCTCGCCGCACCAATACGCGCCGCCGGTTCCTCCAAGGTCACAGGTGAGCTCGCTGGGTGCCTTCAGCGCGGCGACATAGCCGACACCGTCCTCGTCGACCGTGTAACCCAGGTAGGAACGAATCGTCAGATTATCGGTGGGCCTCGAAAGGAACGACGCCGTGAGCGCGTTGGTGGACTGAACGCCCATGCGCGAGCTCGGATCGCCTCCGTTCCTGTAGTAGCCGCCGAAGGTGTAGTGGCGCCCGTTGATGCGCACGCCGAGAGCGTCGCCGAGAAGCGGCCCCTCGAGCGAAAGCTGGACATCGGCTCCATCGAAGCTCGTGCCCTCCGCCTTCACACGCCCACGGAACGTATCCGCAGGCGCTTTGGTAACGAAGTTGACTGCGCCTGCGAACGTGGAACGACCGAAATATGCGCTTTGCGGACCTTTGAGGACTTCCACGCGCTCCGCATCGGTAATGTCCGGAATAGCCGAACCTACGTACGGCGCGCCATCGATGAAGGCGAGACCTCCCGCGACGGAAAGTCCTCGGAACGTCAAACGCCTCGAAGCGCGATCGCCTCGCCCGTTGCCGCCGACCGATGCGTGCAGACCGGGGGTGAATTCTGAAAGCTCGAGCACATCCTTGAGACCGATATTCTCGATCGACTCCGAGCCCATCGCGCTGATCGCCAGCGGCACCTGCATGAGATTCTCGTCCCGGCGACGCGCGGTGACGGTGATCTCTTCGAGCGTCGGGGCGGTCGCATCTTGAGCGCTCGGCGCGGCGACAGGTAGTGCGGCCAGTATCGGGACGACGACGAACGTTGCGGTTGAAACTGTTCCGAAGCGTTTACGCATATGAATCCCCAAGACGATGTTCTGAATCCCCAAGACGATGTTCGTGCTTATCTGAGTTCGTACTGTGCTTCGTGCAGCACGCGATGAATGCCGCCGGCGATCAGATCAGATCGCCTTTGCCAGGAAGCGTGATGACGAGCGAACGACAGGGCTCGTGCCCCTGCGTGCGTGTGATGTGCCCCTGCCCGGTCACGTCCTGCAGCAGCACCATGTCGCCGCGCGTGAAGTAGCGCGTCTCACCGTTACTGACCGTCAATACGAGCGTCCCTGAGAGCACCGCGACGAATTGCGGAGCTGGATTAGGTCTGAAATCGATGAAGTGCCCAGGCTTGATTTCCCGAATTTGCCAGTAGAGCACAGGCTGATTTGCTGCCTGAATGCGTCGATTGGGATCGCCCCTCTGCGGCAACTCGGCGTGACCGAAATAGGAGTGGCCGTGCTCGTCGACGTAGATATTGGGAATTTTCATTGCACCACTCTCCCGTCTCCGCACTGTCGAAGTGCGTCTTGTCGTATTTCGGTAGAAACCAAAGTGTATGCAATGAACCCTGCTTAGCAATACTCGCGGCTATGACCAGTCAACAAAGATACTCATCACGATGAGAATTTCGCGTTGCCTTCGATGCATCGACTGTGGCATCACGCGACACCTCGATGCTGCCGCGACAGTTGATGCATCGCGAGAACAGCTTGTTTTTAGCTGGATTTATCGCGATTTGCCCCACAACGACGCAACATCATCGATGCACGAACATCCGCTTGGTCATCAAC
>DATCLP010000711.1:0-21443 GCA_036563855.1 Steroidobacteraceae bacterium
GTGAAACACCGGTGCGTACTGACGTCATCGCATGCTCGATGACGCCGCCGCCGAGGCACTCATCGCCGGAATAGAACACCGCGTATTGCCCAGGCGTTGCCGCACGCTGAGGGCGCTCGAATACAACCTGGCACGTCTTGCCGTCCGATCTCATGGTTACCGTGCAATCCTGATCCGGTTGGCGGTAACGAATCTTCGCCCGGCAGGAAAATTCCGTATCCGGCGGCGTTCCGCTGATCCAGGCGAGTTGACCGACCTGCAGCGTGTCGGAAAACAGCGCCGGATGGTCGTGCCCTTGAACGACGAGCAGCACGTTGCGCTCGAGGTCCTTCCCGGCGACATACCAAGGCTCTTCTGCGGCGTCACGACGTCCGCCGATGCGCAAGCCCTGCCGCTGACCCAACGTGTAGTACATCAACCCGCGATGCTCGCCGATCGTTCGGCCGTCGAGCGTTTCGATTCGACCGGGTTGCGCAGGCAGGTAGCGCGAGAGGAATTCGGCAAATGGGCGCTCGCCGATGAAACAAATCCCGGTGCTGTCCTTCTTGTCGAATACAGGCAATGCGAGATCGCGCGCGAGGCGGCGGACATCGCTCTTGTGCATTTCGCCGATCGGAAACAGCGTGCGCGCGAGCGCAGCCGCTGGCATCGCATGCAGGAAGTAGCTTTGATCCTTCTGCTCATCGATGCCTTTGAGCAATCGCACCGTCGGTTCGTGAACGACGCGTGCGTAATGTCCCGTAGCGACGTAGTCGGCGCCAAGCCGACGCGCGTAGTCGAAACACACGCCGAACTTGATTTCGCGATTGCAGAGCACGTCAGGATTGGGCGTACGCCCCGCGCGGTACTCTTCCAGAAAGTATTGGAAGACGCGTTCGCGATACTCCCCGGCGAAACTCACCTTGTGCAGCTCGATGCCGAGTTGCTCGCACACGCGGCGTGCATCCTGGTAATCCTGTGCGGCCGTGCAGTAGCCATCCTCGTCTTCGTCCCAATTACTCATGAACAGCCCTTGAACGTCGTAGCCCTCCTGCAGCAGCCGCCACGCGGCGACCGAAGAGTCGACGCCGCCAGACATGCCGACGATGACGAGCGGGCGGGAAGTCATGAGCGGAAAGGGCGAGAGCAGTTAGGGGCGATCGTGCGCGACGCGCACGATTCCATCAAGCACCGGGTTTCGTGGCGCGCAACATCGGCAGCGTCGCGGCGAAATCGCGCTCACTGGCAGCATCCGTCCGGACGAACTCGCGAACCAGATCGAGCGGATAGCGTTGTCCTTGCAAATAGTCCTCGATACATCGCAACACCATCGGGCTGCGCAGGCGCGGCGTACGCTCGACGATCTGCTCGTGCGTAAGCCAGACAGCGCGCAGAATGCCGCGGTCGAGGCGACGCGTCTTGTCGTGCGAAGTGACCTCCCCGGTGAAGGCGAAGCGCATAAAGCTTCGGTGCTTCTCCGGCACACCCCAGAAGTAGACGCCGACGAGCGCTTCCGGTCGGAAGTCCCAGGCCGTCTCCTCCAGCGTCTCGCGGATGACGGCGGCGACGAGCTGCTCGCCTCGTTCTACGTGACCGGCCGGTTGGTTGAAGACGAGCTGCGTCCCGACGCGTTCCTCGACGAGGAGGAACCGGCCGTCACGCTCGACGACAGCAGCGACGGTGAGGTCGGGTCTTAGAGGCATTTCCCTTTCTTCCCAGTAGGTTACGCAAACTTCATAACGTAAAGCGTAACACGCCCGGGGCCGCAGCGCTTAGATCTCTTTCGCAAGACGTTCGGCCAGACCGGTGTACGTGGCAGGCGACAGCTCGAGCAGCGCACGCTTGGCGTCCTCGGGAATGGACAGGCTGCCAACGAACTGGCGCAGCGATTCGGCCGTGATTCGCTGACCCCTTGTCAGGGCTTTGAGCTGCTCGTAGGCGTTCTCGATACCGAAACGACGCATAACGGTCTGGATGGGTTCGGCGAGCAGCTCCCAATTTGCGTCGAGATCCTCGGCGAGCCGACGACGATCGACGTCCACGCGGTCGAGCCCGCGTTCGATCGATTTCCAGGCAATGAGCGAATGGGCGACGCCTACGCCCACGTTACGCAAGACCGTCGAGTCCGTGAGGTCGCGCTGCCAGCGGGACACGGGCAGCTTGTCGGCAAGAAATCGTAGCAGTGCATTGGCGATTCCGAGATTGCCCTCGGCGTTCTCGAAATCGATCGGATTCACCTTGTGCGGCATCGTCGAGGAGCCGACCTCGCCGGCGATCACCCGTTGCTTGAAATAGCCGAGAGAAATGTAGCCCCACATGTCGCGGCACAAATCGATCAGCACCGTGTTGATGCGCGCGAGCGCGTCGAAATACTCCGCGGTCCAGTCGTGGGGCTCGATCTGAGTCGTGTAAGGATTCCAAGTCAGGCCGAGCGATTCGACGAAGCGCCTGCCGAGCGCTGGCCAATCGACGTTCGGGTAAGCCACGACGTGCGCATTGAAGTTACCGACGGCGCCGTTGATCTTGCCTTCGATGCTCACGGCTGCGAAACGCTTGCGCTGGCGCTGCAAGCGGTAGATGAAGTTCGCGATTTCCTTGCCGAGCGTCGTCGGCGTCGCCGGCTGTCCATGCGTGCGCGACATCATCGGCACCGCTGCGTTCGCGTGCGCCAGAGTGCGCAGCCGAGTGATTACCGTATCGAGGCGCGACAGCAACACTTGATCGCGCGCCTCCTTCAACATGAGCGCGTAGCTCAGGTTGTTGATGTCTTCGGACGTGCAGGCAAAGTGCACGAATTCGCGCCGGGAACGCCATGCCGGAACGTCGTCGAGCCGCGTCTTGACGAAGTATTCGACCGCCTTCACGTCATGGTTCGTCTCGCGTTCGATGCGCTTGACCTCTGCAGCATCCGCGTCGGTGAGACCCGATGCGAGCGCATCGAGCACGTTCAGAGCTTCCGCGGGCAGACCGCGCAGCTCGGCGATTCCGCTTTCGGCCGCAAGCGCCTTCAGCCAAAGCGCTTCGACGCGCACCCGCTGGCGGATGAGGCCGCGTTCGCTGAAGAGCGGACGGAGCTCCGCGGCCTTTTCGGAGTAGCGGCCGTCGATCGGTGAAATCGCGTTCAGGGGAGTGGTCACGAAACGGTCGGGGTCCTGTGCGGTGAAGGCGCTAGAATGATAACGCACGCCGCGAAAGACGTGCGCGATGGAGCAATTCCCGTGACAGACGACGGCTATCGAGTCGAGCGCGACAGTCTCGGCGAGCTGAAGGTGCCGGCATCGGCGCTCTGGGGCGCGCAAACCCAGCGTGCCGTCGAGAACTTTCCGATCAGCTCGCTGCGCATGCCGCGCGATTTCATCCGCGCGCTCGGGCTCATCAAATGGGCGGCCGCAACGGCCAATCACGAGCTGAAGCTCCTCGATGCCAAGCGTACCGCCGCCATTCAAAAGGCGGCGCTCGAAGTCGCCGAGGGGCGACATGACAGCCAGTTTCCGGTGGACGTGTTCCAGACGGGTTCGGGCACGAGCAGCAACATGAATGCGAACGAGGTGATCGCGCGACTTGCCTCGCAATACGCCAACGTTGCCGTCCATCCGAACGATCACGTCAACATGAGCCAAAGCTCGAACGACGTGATCCCCACCGCGATTCATGTCAGCGCATTGCTTGGCATCGAACAGCATCTGCTGCCTGCATTGGCGTATCTGAGCAACGTCATCGCGCGCCGCATCGGCGAAGTGGGTGAGATCGTGAAAACCGGACGGACGCATCTCATGGATGCGATGCCGGTCACGTTCGGTCAGGAGATGAGCGGCTGGCGTGCTCAGATCGATCACGGAGCTGCACGCGTCATGGAAAGCCGCACGCGATTGCAGGAGATTGCGCTCGGCGGCACGGCGGTCGGTACGGGTATCAACGCGCATCCGAAGTTCGCAGCGCGCGCAGCGAAATACTTGTCGACCAAGACAGGGCTCGACCTGAAGCCGAGCCAAAACTATTTCGAGTCGCTGTCTTCGCAGGACGCCGCCGTGGAGCTCTCCGGTCAGTTGAAGACCGTGGCCGTTTCGCTCATGAAGATCGCAAACGATCTTCGATGGATGAACAGCGGACCGCTCGCCGGGCTCGGCGAGATTTCGCTGCCGGCTCTGCAGCCGGGCAGCAGCATCATGCCCGGCAAGGTCAATCCCGTCATTCCCGAAGCAGTGGCAATGGTTGCCGCGCAAGTGATCGGCAACGACGCGACGATCACGATTGCAGGGCAGTCAGGAAACTTTCAGTTGAATGTGATGCTGCCGGTTATCGCTTACAATCTGACGCAAAGCATCGAGCTGCTCTCGAATGCCGCACGCGTGCTTGCAGATTCGGCGATTGCGGGCTTTACGATCAACACGGCGCGCGTCAGTGCTGCGCTCGATCGCAATCCGATTCTCGTCACGGCGCTGAATCCCGTCATCGGCTACGAAGCCGGCGCGAAGATTGCCAAGCAGGCGTATGCGGAAGGGCGGCCGCTGCGGGAGGTCGCCGCCGAGCAGATGAACCTCAGCGAGGAAGAGCTTGCGCGTCTACTCGATCCGCGTGAGCTCACGAAAGGCGGCATCAAGTCGGAAGGTGGTAGCTAAGTGGGGGATAAGACGCGGCTCCGCCGACTGATCGAAGAGCGGCTGCAGCACACGCGCCCGGCAGTCGACCCTGGCAGCGCCTATCCTGCGGGGATCGCGCCGAATGTGGATCCGGCGATTCGTCAGTATTTCCCTGCATCGCCAGCGGCTGCGGCTGTCCTAGTGCCGATCATCGATCATCCGCACGAGCTCACGATCTTGCTCACGCAGCGCGCGCCGCATTTGAAGCATCATCCGGGGCAGATCAGTTTTCCTGGCGGACGGATCGAATCGCACGATGCCGGTCCGTTCGAAGCTGCGCTGCGCGAAACGGAAGAGGAGGTCGGCCTGTCGCGCGAATTCGTGCGCCTCGTCGGCTATCTCGATCCGCACCTCGTGCTCTCGGGTTACTGGATCACGCCGGTCGTCGCCTTCGTACGGCCTGGATTCGTGTTGAGATTGGACGAACGCGAAGTGGCGGCCACATTCGAAGTACCGCTCTCGCACATTCTGAATCCGGCCAATCACCGGTCGCGCGAACGCAAGGTCGGTGACGTTTCCGTGCAGGTCTACGACATCCCGTTCGGCGAGTACAACATTTGGGGTGCCACGGCAGGCATCCTCATGTCTTTGTATCGGGCGCTTCAGCAGGGCGGCTAGCCTGCGAAACCACAAGCAAAGGTTCGGTTCATGGCTGCGATCGATCGCCTTCTCGAGATCATGTCCACTTTGCGCGACCCGTCGCGCGGCTGCCCGTGGGATTTGCAACAAAGGTTCGCGACGGTCGCGCCGTACACGATCGAAGAAGCGTACGAAGTGGCCGATGCGATCGAGCGCAACGATATGCCTGCGTTGCGCGATGAGCTCGGCGATCTCCTGTTCCAAGTCGTCTTCCATGCGCAAATGGCCAAGGAATGCGGCGCCTTCGATTTCGACGCCGTGGTCGCCGCGATTTGCGACAAGATGGAGCGACGACATCCGCACGTCTTCGGCGATGCTCGCATCGATTCGGCGGAAGCCCAAACCGCTGCTTGGGAAGCTCAGAAACGGCGCGAACGCGCTGCCAAGGGCGCCAGCGTGCTCGCCGATGTCCCTGTTGCGCTTCCAGCGCTCACGCGCGCCAACAAGCTCGGCAAACGCGCCGCGCAAGTCGGATTCGAATGGCCGGACGTGAACGGAGCCGTCGACAAACTGGAAGAAGAAATCCGCGAGCTGAAGGAAGAAATCGCCAGTGGGGCCGGCCGCCACGCACTCGCGGACGAGCTCGGCGACGTGCTCTTCTGCATGGTCAACGTCTGCCGATACCTCGATATCGATCCCGAAGCGGCGCTGCGCTCAGCCAATGCGAAGTTCGAACGCCGTTTCGCCTATGTGGAGCAGCGTCTTCGTGAGCAAGGACGCACGCCCGAGGAAGCTTCGCTCGAAGAAATGGATCGGTTGTGGGATGAAGGGAAGGCGAGTGGAGTTTGAAGAGCGCAACCAAATGGGCTTCGGGCCCGAGACTGTGAAGGTCTTGTCGCCCTACTCAGAATTCTTGGGACTGAAGAGCGCGTAGCGCTCACACCCCATGTCTCGTACCTCACGTTGGGGCCTGCACATATTGGGCTCGCGATCAGGCCCCAAAGTCTTAAGCCCCGAGCCCGCTTTCCTAGGGTTCAGTCTCCATTCATAGCCTCCGCCGTACTTTGCCCGTCAAGCTGGCATACGGTGCGGAGAAAAAGATGCCAATGGCTCGTGCATCGATCGTCGCCATGGGGTTGACCGTCGCGGTCTCTGCGCTCGCGGCGCCGCCGCCCTGGTCGCACTCGAGGCACAACCGCGGTCAGTATGAGGCTTACGAGTACGCCCGCGTCGTGCACGTCGAGCCGATCGTACGGCGCGTACGCATCGAGACTCCGCGTCGCGAATGCTGGGACGAAACGCGCTACGTCGCCTCGCGACCGCACATTTCCGACCCGGAAGTGGGCGGACGGGTGCTGCTCGGCGGCATCATCGGCGGCGTGATCGGTCATCAATTCGGCAGCGGCAGCGGCCGAGACGCAGCGACGATCGCTGGTGCCGTCATCGGCTCGCACGTCGGCTACGACGCCGCGCGACGCCACGCCGCCTCGACTGCGGAGGAACACATAGTGACGCGTTGCGCGACCCGGTATGAGCACGAGTACGAAGAGCGTATCGACGGCTACCTCGTCACGTACGAATACAACGGTCGCGAGCACACGACCCGGTTGCCGTACGACCCGGGTTCGACCATGCGGGTGCGCGTTGCAGTCTCGCCGGCCGAATAGACGTAACGCGGCCACCAGAGGCAGCAGGGGCGTGACTTCGCTCCTGCTGCACGTACACTAGCTTCTATGTATCGACGCCTGCTTGTCCCGCTTCTCATCTTGCTCGCTCAGGCGATGCTCGTCTGGGGGCCGGCGGCGGCGCAGAACCTGGTGGACCCGCGTGGGCGCGATCGCGATCGAGGCTCGGAGCGCTTGGAGCCGGTGCGCGGCATCTCGCTGGATGAAGCGGTCCGCGCCGTCGAAAGGCGTTACCGCGCCCGAGCCGTCAAGGCAGAGACGGTGATCAGCGGCGGACGGCGCGTGCACGAGATCCGGCTCCTGAATGCCGACGGCAAGGTCTGGAAAGTGCGTGTCGACGCGGAAACAGGGCGGTCCTACTGATGCGTTTGCTCGTAGTCGAAGACGATAAGGCGCTGCGCGAGTCGCTCGTCGAGCAACTCAAGCAATCGGGATTCAACGTGGATGCAGCCGCAGATGGCGAGGAAGGCCTGTACTGCGGCCGCGAGTACGCGATCGATCTCGCCATCGTCGATCTCGGTTTACCCAAGGTGTCCGGCATGGAGCTGATTCAGAAGCTGCGTGCCGAAGGCAAGTCGTATCCCATCCTGATCCTCACGGCGCGCGACCGCTGGCAGGACAAGGTAGAAGGTTTGCAGGCTGGCGCAGACGATTACGTTGCGAAACCGTTCCATTTCGAAGAGCTGATGGCTCGCGTGCGGGCGCTACTGCGGCGTTCTGGCGGTTGGGCGCAGCCAGTACTCAAGTGCGGCCCCGTTGCGCTGGACACACGCACGCAAGAAGTCACAGTGAACGATCGCAAGGTCGAGCTCACGAGCTTCGAGTACCGCATCCTCGAATATCTCATTCACCGCGCTGGCGAAGTCATCTCCAAGACCGAGCTGACGGAGCGGTTGTACGCGCAGGATTTCGATCGCGACAGCAACACGATCGAAGTGTTCATCGGTCGCCTGAGGCGCAAGCTGGATCCCGACGACACGATCAAGCCGATCGAAACGCTGCGCGGCCGCGGGTACCGCTTCGCTCTACAACGCGAACCGGCCGCCTGATCGAGCGGCTTCGACATCTTGCCGTGTCGGTCGACAGCCGCGATTCGAGCCTCGGTGCCCAAGCGACAGACACACCGCGCGACTTGATCTCTTCTGCCGATCGATCCGCTCGCTCCGAGGGCACCTCGAGGGTTCCCCGTTCGCAGCCGCACTCATTGAGCACGCGGATGCTCGTCTCCGTGAGCATCCTCCTGATCGTATTCTTCGGGATCACCATCCTCGCGCTCGACTACGTGTTCCGCGATCTCACGTACACGGCCATGCGCGAGCGCCTAGAGGTTCAGCTCATCGCCCTCATTACGGCTTCGGAAGAGGACTCGAGCGGTGGGCTGCGTCCGTCCACACAGCATGTCGAGGCTACTGCACGCTTCAACACGCCTGGTTCGGGCTTGTACGGCGAGATTATGCGCAGCGACGGTTATCCGAGTTGGCGTTCGATCTCTCTGACGGGCACCGGGATCAAGTTTCCGACGCCGGAGAAGTACGGCGAGCCGTTGTTCGGCGAATTGACGAACGCGGACGGCTCGAGCGTGCTGGCGTTGAGTCGGCGGCTCGAGTGGCAGTTCGACAATGGCGTCACTCGCACGTTCGTCTACAGCGTTGCCGAAGATCTCGGACCGTATTACGAGCAACTGAACGGATTCCGCGGACGGCTGTTCGGCTGGTTCGGCGTCTTGATGCTGCTGCTGCTCGGCGCCATCGCCGTGCTCGTGCGTCGTCTGCTGTCGCCGTTACGGCGTATCGAACGAGAGATCAATGCCATCGAAGTCGGCGAGCTCACCGAGCTCGGTACCGGCTATCCGCGAGAGCTGCTCGGCGTCACGGCGAACCTGAATGCGCTGCTGCGCAGCGAACGCGAGCGTCTCGCCCGCTACCGCAACACGCTCGGCAACCTGGCGCACAGCTTCAAGACGCCGCTTGCCGTCATGCGCAATCTCCTCGCAAGCGAGGCCGTGCGCGACTTGCCTGTTGCTCAGCAACTGGACGAGCAGGTCGGGCGCATGAACGACATCGTGAAATACCAACTCAAGCGTGCCGCAGCATCCGGCGGCACGGGACTCGGCATGGCGCCCGTCAATGTGCGAGAAGCGTTGGAGGCGCTACGCGGCGCTTTGCTCAAGGTGTATGTCGAACGCAATATTCGATGCACGCTCGACATTCCCCAGCATGCGCACTTCTACGGCGACCGCGAGGATCTGCAGGAGATCGCCGGCAATCTGCTGGACAACGCGTTCAAATGGGCGCGCAGTGAGATTCGTCTGACGGTCAACGTTCTGTCATCGCCGGGCGCGCGTCGCGATGGATTGCTCATGGTGTTCGAGGACGACGGACCCGGTATTCCGGACTCGCAACGAGCGCATGTGCTCGAGCGCGGTGCGCGACTCGACGAGCGCGTCGCCGGTCAAGGCATCGGCCTATCTGTCGTGCGCGAGCTCGTCACACTGAACGGCGGCACGATCGAAATAGGCACGAGCCCGCTCGGCGGCGCCCGAATCGAAGTCAGGCTGCCGCCAACGTGACTAGCGCCGCAGAACGTATCTCAGAACTACTGCACGTTCGCAGGTAAACGCGCCAGGTTCTAGCCCTCGACACTGCTCTCTGCTAAACCTGCGCGCCGTCAATCGCTGCCTGAATTTCGATGTCCGTTGCCCCTCAAGCCGCGAATGCGATGCTGATCGCATTGCGCGATCAATTGCCGCACACGCGCCTGGCGGATCGCGCTCGCTTCGCACGCGAGCTCGACCGGCTGTTCGCGCGCAACCCGCACGGGCCGGACTTCGAGCCCGCTGTTCGTGCGCTCGAGAGTCAGATCGCGGCATCGAAGGCGCACGTCGAACGGCTGCGGGCAATTCCTTTGAAGCTCGAGTTCGATCCGTCGCTGCCGATCACTGCGCATCGCGAGGAAATCTCGAGGGCGCTCGCCGAGCATCAAGTCATCGTCGTCTGCGGTGCGACGGGATCCGGCAAGACGACGCAGCTCCCCAAGCTCTGCGTGGAGGCAGGGCGCGGAACGTACGGCCTGATCGGTCACACCCAACCGCGCCGCATTGCCGCGCGCGCGCTGGCCGATCGCTTGGCGTACGAGCTCGGCACGAACGTTGGTGCTGGAGTCGGTTACCAGGTTCGATTCAACGATCGCACAGGCCCCGATACGCGCATCAAGCTGATGACGGACGGCATCCTGCTTCGCGAGCTCGAGCACGACCGGCTCCTGCGGCGTTACGACACACTGATCATCGACGAGGCGCACGAACGAAGCCTCAATATCGATTTCCTGTTGGGCGTCATCAAGCGCATTCTGCCGCAGCGCCCGGAGCTGCGCGTCATCATCACGTCCGCAACGATCGATCCGCAGCGCTTCGCGAAGTTCTTCGGCGGTGCGCCGATCATCGAAGTGTCGGGACGCAGTTATCCGGTGGAAGTGCGGTACCGGCCGCTGGCCGGCGAGGAGGTGGAGGACGAGCTGACGCTGGCGGAGGGCGTTGTCGCCGCTGTGCGCGAGCTCGAGCGCGAGGATCGCGGCGACGTGCTCGTGTTCCTGCCCGGCGAGAAACACATTCGCGATGTCGAGCGGGCGCTCAGCAAGGCGAAGCTGCACAACACGGAGATCCTACCGCTGTATGCGCGGCTGTCCGCACGCGAACAGCAACGAATTTTCGAACCTCACAGCGCCAGGCGCATCGTGCTCGCGACGAACGTGGCCGAGACTTCGTTGACCGTGCCCGGGATTCGCCATGTCGTCGATTCCGGCCTGGCACGCATCAGCCGATACAGCGTTCGCGGCAAGGTGCAGCGCCTACCGATCGAGTCGATCTCCCAAGCGAGCGCCGAGCAGCGCAAAGGCCGCTGCGGACGCGAGGCGCCCGGTATCTGCATTCGACTATTCGACGAGACGGATTTCGCGAATCGTCCGGCATTTACGCCGCCCGAGGTGCTGCGCACGAATCTCGCGAGCGTGATCCTGCAGATGGCGACGCTCAAGCTCGGCGAGCCGCAGGAGTTTCCGTTCATCGATCCGCCCGACACGCGTCTCATCAACGACGGCTACCGGTTGCTGCAGGAGCTCAAAGCCGTCGATGAAGAGCGCCGTGTGACGAGTCTCGGGCGCCAGATCGCTGCGATTCCGATCGATCCGCGTCTTGCGCGCATGCTGATTGCGGCGGATCGCCATCGTTGCGTCTCCGAAATGCTCGTGATCACGGCATTCCTCGCGAGCCAGGATCCGCGCGAGCGTCCGGCCGACGCGCAACAAGCCGCGGATCAACACCACGCAAGCTACGCCGACCCGCGCTCGGACTTCGTGACCGTGCTGAAGCTGTGGGAGATGTTCACCGAGCAACAGAACGCCTTGTCGGCAAATCAGCTTCGTCGGTGGTGCCGCGAGAACTTCTTGTCGTACGTGCGGTTGCGCGAGTGGCAGGAGCTGCATCGACAACTAGGAGAAATCGCCGAGGAGCTCGAGCTGAAGGTGAATACGA
This sequence comes from Steroidobacteraceae bacterium, assembly GCA_036563855.1. Taxonomy (GTDB): domain Bacteria; phylum Pseudomonadota; class Gammaproteobacteria; order Steroidobacterales; family Steroidobacteraceae; genus Steroidobacter. The sequence goes on from DATCLP010000711.1 coordinate 11,412, forward strand.
CGCCTGCGGGCTATGCCGACCTGCATCAGGCGATTCTCACGGGCTTCCTCGGCGGCATCGGTACGCTCGACGAACGGCGCGAGTACGAAGGAGCGCGCGGGACTCGGTTCCTCATTGCGCCGGGAACGCCGCTTGCATCTCGTCCCCCGAAATGGGTCGTGGCAGCGAACCTTACGGAAACGACGCGCCTCTATGCGCGCATGGTCGCAGCGGTCGAGCCGCAGTGGATCGAATCTGCCGGCGCGCACCTGATAAAGCGGTCTTACAGCGAGCCGCATTGGGTACGCGAAAGAGGTTTCGTCGCAGCTTACGAATCGACGTCGTTGTATGGGCTCACGCTCAACTCGCGGCGGCGCGTGAATTTCGGTTCGGTCGATCCACAGCAGGCGAGGGTCTTGTTCGTGCGCGAAGCGCTCGTCGAAGGAGAGACGGATTTCCGCGCGCGCTTCCTGGATTCGAATCGTGCTCTACGCGAGTCGATCGAAGCCCTCGAAGCGAAGATCCGTCGCCGCGACATCCTCGTCGACGAACAGGCGATGGTGGATTTCTATCTCTCGCGGCTGCCGCCGGACGTCAATTCGATCGCTACGTTGCAGCGCTGGATGAAGTCACCGCAAGCACGCGATGGGGCGGTGCTCCACATGACGCAAGCGGATCTCATCCGTCGCGACATCAGCGAAATCGATCCGGCGAGCTATCCGGACTCGCTCACGATCGCCGGCAACAAGCTGCCGCTCACTTATCGTTTCGAGCCAGGCGAGCCGGACGATGGCATTACGCTCACGGTGCCGGAACCGCTCGTGCCGGAGCTTTCCGCTGCACACCTCGAGTGGATAGTGCCGGGCTGGCGACTCGAGAAGATCACAGCGGTATTGCGTGCCTTACCCAAGCAATGGCGCAAGGCGGTCGTTCCTGTACCGACCTTCGCGCAGCGGGCGCTGGAGGAGCTGGACACGAGCTGCGACTTTCCGTCAGCCATGGCCGCGTGGCTCACGCGCACGATCGGCGTCACAGTCGAGCCGCGAATCATCGCGGAGTTGCCGCTGCCCGAACACTTGCGCATCAACATTCGCGTGATCGATCTGCGAGGCCGTCAAATCGCGCAAGGCAGGGATCTGACGGCGATACGGCGTTTGCTTCGCGAGCGTCCGGAAAGCGCTGGGCAGCCGCAAAGAAGAGACAGAAAGCTCTACCGAAGCTGGGATTTCGATGCGCTGCCAACGGAGAAGGTCGTCGAGCGGGGCGGTCTGCGTTTCACTGTCTACCCGACGCTTCGCGATTGCGGCGATGGCGTCGAGCTTGCCGAAGCGAAGCATCGAGCCGAAGCAGACGCGCTGCTACGCGACGGCGTGCTGCGCTTGGCGATGCTTGCCTTGCCGGAGCAGTACAAGTACGCGCGCAAGCGCTTCGCCGACACGCGCGAGCTCGTCTTGCTCGGACAAGGATTCGGCACCGACAAGCCTCTCGCCGTGGGGCTGACGGAGCGCGCTTTCGCGGAATGTTTCCTACCCGGCGGCTCGCCGTTACCACGCACGCGCCACGAGTTCTACGCAATGCTCGATCGGGGCCGCGCGGATTTCGGCACCGTCGTCGATCGCATCTGCGCTTACGCGATCGAGATCCTGCGCGAGGCGAGGGCAGCGCGCGACAAGCTCGCGCGACTCACGCATGCGAGCTTCAAGCCGATCGTCGAAGACGCCTCGGCGCAGTTGCAAACTCTGTTGCCGAGGAACTTTCCCGCAGACGTTCCGCCGCTCTTGTGGCCGCACGCCGTGCGCTACTTGAAAGCGCTGAATCGGCGACTGGACCGCGCGCAAGGCAACGTGCAGAGAGACGCGCAATTGATGGCGAAGCTCACGCCCTTCCTGACTGCGCTGAAGCAACTTTCTTCAGGCGTGAGAAAAGGCGAAGCCCGTTCCGAATTCGAACGATTGCAGTGGATGATCGAAGAGTTTCGCGTCTCGTTGTTCGCGCAAGACCTGAAGACTGCAGTCACCGTCTCCGAGAAACGGCTCGCGGAGCAGCTGGAACTTGCGTGCACGGAAGCGCGCGGGTAGAGCCAAGTCCCACGCCCCAAGCCCGGACGGGCGCGACTACGTCGCGACCTTGAAATCTATTCCCTGCGCCAACGGCAGATCCCGACTCCAGTTGATCGTGTTCGTCTGGCGACGCATGTACGCTTGCCACGCGTCGGAGCCGGATTCGCGGCCGCCGCCAGTGTCCTTCTCGCCGCCGAATGCGCCGCCGATCTCGGCCCCGGACGTGCCGATGTTCACGTTCGCGATGCCGCAGTCGCTGCCGGTGACCGAGAGGAATCGTTCGGCGTGCTGCAAGTTCGTCGTGAAAATCGCCGACGACAGCCCGTGCGCGACGCTGTTGTGAATCTCGATGGCCTCATCGAGCGTGTCGTATTCGATCAGGTACAGGATCGGCGCGAAGGTTTCCGTGCGGACGATGTCCCAATCGGGTTTCGCTCGAATGATCGTCGGCTCGACGTAGAACCCGGGACCGGGAAGTGTCTTGCCGCCGTATAGAACCGTGCCGCCGGCTTGCTTGGCACGCTCGACCGCCGCGACATAGCGTTCGACGGCAGCCGCATCGATCAGCGGGCCCATGAGGGTGGTGCGCTCGATCGGATTGCCGATGCGCACTTGCGAGTAGGCGCGCACGAGCCGATCCGCTAGCTCTTGTGAACGCGAACGATGCACGATCACGCGGCGTGTCGTCGTGCATCGCTGGCCGGCCGTGCCGACAGCACCGAAGACGATCGCCGGCACTGCAAGATCGAGATCGGCGAACTCGTCGACGATGATGCCGTTGTTGCCGCCGAGCTCGAGCAGGCTCTTGCCGAGCCGTGCCGCGACACGCTGCGCCACTTTGCGGCCGATTTCCGTCGATCCGGTGAAAGAAACGAGATCCACGCGCCGATCGTCGACGAAACGCTCGGCAAGCGAGTCGTTCGCAGTGACGAACAATTGCATGACGCCCGGATGACCGTATGCCTCGAGCACGCGGTTGACGAGCCTTTGCACAGCGATCGCACATAGCGGCGCTTTCGGCGACGGTTTCCAAACGCACACATCGCCGCAGACCGCGGCGAGCAATGCATTCCACGACCATACGGCGACAGGGAAGTTGAATGCGGTGATGATCCCGACGACGCCGAGCGGGTGCCATTGCTCGTACATCCGGTGTTGCGGACGTTCAGAGTGCATCGTCTTGCCGTAGAGCATGCGCGATTGGCCGACGGCGAAATCCGCAATGTCGATCATTTCCTGAACCTCGCCGTCGCCCTCTGCCTTGATCTTGCCGGTCTCGAGCGTGACGAGCGTCCCGAGCGCGTCCTTGTGAGCGCGAAGCTCCTGGCCGATTGCGCGAACGATTTCGCCGCGCTTCGGTGCGGGCACATTGCGCCAGCGCAGGAATGCTTCGCGCGCTGCGACCATGATGCGTTCGTAGTCCGCAACGGTCGCCGTGCGTACGCGCCCCAGCACCTCTCCAGTGGCGGGATTGACCGATTCGATGACCGGCCCGGCCGTGTCGTTCGACCATCCTCCGTTCGCACACCAGCATCCCGAATAGAGCTCGCCGAGCTCGAGCGCAGTCTCTGCAGTACTCATGTCTTTCTCCGCTGATGTCCGGTTCGGCCGCTGACGACGAGATTGGCGGACACTTCTTTGCCGCCGCCTTCCGCGTAGTACTTGCCGAAGCGGTTTTCGAGCACGTCCGTCAACGAAAAATCCTCCTGACGTACGAAGCCCCGATAGCGGCCGCCGCTTTGCAGGACGAGATCGGCAACGGCGCAGATGCCCGATGCCGTCGTGACCTGAATGGCCGACCAAAGCCGGCCCGCAATCACTTGCGGGTACACCTTGTTTACGTAGTTCTCTTCGCGCAGCTCGCCGTCCTGAGTTCCTGTAACCGCGACATAGATGACGACGACGTCCTGCAAGGTCTGCGGAACGGCGTTTTCGAGGATGCGCTTCAGAGTGGCTCGATCGTGATTGAGCTTCAGGTCGTTCATGAGCAACCGCATCTGCGCGCAGTGCCCCGGATAGCGCATGGTCTTGTAATCCATGTTCTGAACGCGCGGGCCGTATGTTTCGGCGAGCGATCCGAGACCGCCCGACGTATTGAAGGCTTCGTACAGCGTGCCGTCGATCTCGATCTCTTCGAGCCCTTCGAGCGGTGCGACCTCGATACGTCGTCCATCGACGATGGCTTCGCACGGATTGCCGTATTCGTTGATGAGACCTTCGGTGGACCAGGTCAGCGAATACTTCAAGACGTTGTTCGGATGCTGGGGCAGAGCGCCGACGCGCAGCTTCACGGTGCGCAGCTCGTCGAAATGTTTGATCAGCTCGTTCGCGGCGATCGAGATGAATCCGGGGGCAAGGCCGCACTGAGGAACGAACGCCCGGTCGGCGCCGTTCGCGATACGCCGCACGGCACGCGTGACTTCGACGTCTTCCGTAAGATCGAAGTAGTGAATGTTGGCCCGCCGAGCCGCCTCCGCCACGGCAACGTTACAGTAGAACGGCAGACTCGAAATCACGGCATCGACAGGGTGACGCGCCAGATGCGCATCGAGCGCCTCGCGATCCGTTGCATCGACCGTGTGGGCGTGCAGGTGCGGCAGCCCATGCGCATCCACGACGTCCTTCGCGGCCGTCGGGCTCACGTCGCCCAAATGCACTTCGTACGATCCGGACTCCGCGAGCAACCCCGAGATGAGCGCGCCGATCTTGCCGGCGCCGAGAATGAGCACTCTATGCATGCGCGTGGCTCCGACTGGAGAGGTCATTTAAGACCCCCGTGACGTACCTGTAAATTAAGTGAGGTTTGTGTATGCAATGCCTGTGCGGCCGGTGCTAGGATCGCGCGCCTATGACTCGCAATCCCACCCTTACGGAATGGCATCCAGCTAGCTGGCAGACCAAGCCGGCTCAGCAGCAACCGGACTATCCGGACAAGGCCGCATTGGATGCAGCAGTTGCGCAGCTCGCACGATTGCCGCCTCTCGTCGTTTCGTGGGAGGTCGAAGCGCTGAAAGAGCAGATTGCGGCTGCACAACGCGGCGAACGGTTCGTGCTGCAAGGCGGCGATTGCGCCGAAAGTTTCGAGGACTGTCAGTCGGACAGCATCGCCAAGAAGCTCAAGATCCTGCTGCAGATGAGCCTGGTGCTGGTGCACGGCCTCAAGAAGCCCGTTGTGCGTATTGGACGGATGGCCGGTCAGTATGCAAAGCCGCGCTCGGCAGAGACCGAAACGCGCAACGGTGTGACCCTACCGAGCTATCGCGGCGACATCGTCAACCGTCCCGGCTTCACGGCCGAAGATCGTGCGCCGGATCCGCAGCTCTTGCTGCGCGGTTACGAACGTGCGGCGCTGACGCTCAATTTCGTCCGCGCGTTGATCGACGGCGGTTTCGCGGATCTGCATCACCCCGAGTACTGGGACCTCGATTTCGTACGTCATTCGCCGCTCAAGGATGCGTACGAGAGGATCGTGCACTCGATCTCCGATGCCCTCGATTTCTTCGAGGCAACGAGCGGCACGGCAATCCACGAGGCGAATCGAGTGGATTTCTACGCGAGCCACGAAGGTCTGCACCTGTATTACGAGCAAGCGCAGACGCGGTACATCGAACGCCGCAAGCGTTGGTACAACCTGTCGACGCACATGCCGTGGATCGGCATGCGCACGGCAGCGCTCGACGGAGCGCACGTCGAGCTCTTCCGTGGTGTCGCGAATCCGATCGGCATCAAGATCGGTCCTGCGATGAGCACCGAGTGGCTGCAAGGGTTGCTAGCGATTCTCAATCCGAACAACGAGCCCGGACGCATCGTGCTCATCCATCGCATGGGCCTTCAGGAGATCGAAACCCGCCTCCCGCCGCTCATTCAAGCGGTGCGCGAGACTGGCAGCCCCGTGTTGTGGGTTTGCGATCCCATGCACGGCAACACAGAGACCTCGAGCTCCGGCCTCAAGACGCGGCGTTTCGACAAGATCGTTGCGGAAGTGGAAGCCGCCTTCCGTATTCACCGCGAGCTCGGTTCGTGGCTCGGCGGCGTGCATTTCGAGCTCACAGGCGAAAACGTCACGGAGTGCACCGGCGGTGCGCGTGGCTTGACCGACGCCGATCTGGCGCGCGCATATCGCTCGACTGTCGACCCGCGCCTCAATGCAGAGCAGGCGCTGGAGCTGGCGATGCGGATTGCCGATCTGCACGCGCAGGCGAGAAAGGCTCGGGGCGTGGGGCGTGGGGCTTGAGGACAGCGCGGATGCGCGCCTCTCCCTTCAGCCTTCAGTCTTCAGTCTCAGTTTTCAGCCTCTTTTCGGCGCAGCCATAAACTTCCTGATCTCGTTCTCCGGCACTTCGCGCGACTCTCCGGGTTGCAATCCATCGAGCGTCCACGGGCCCACAGCCCAGCGAATCAGGCGCAATGTCGGATAGCCGACGGCGGCGGTCATGCGACGCACTTGCCGGTTGCGGCCTTCGCGTATCACGAGCCGCAACCATTGCGTCGGAATGGCTTTGCGAAAACGGATCGGCGGCGTGCGTTCCCACAGCCATGCTGGCTCATCGACGAGCTCGGCTTCTGCAGGCAACGTGGGACCGTCGTTCAGCACGATGCCTTTGCGCAGCCGTTCCAGCGCTTCGGGCGTCGGAACGCCTTCGACTTGCACGAGATAGGTTTTCGGCGCCTTCCATTTCGGATTCGCAATGCGTGTTTGCAAAGCAGGCCAATTCGTCAGCAGCAGCAATCCTTCGCTGTCATAGTCGAGACGGCCGGCCGGATACATGCCTGGCGCGCGAACATAGTCGCTCAAACAAGCCTTACCGTCCTTCGGCGTAAATTGCGCCAGGACTCGAAACGGCTTGTTGAATAGCAGCAATGAATGCTTCATTGCGCGCGCTCGCTCGTACCGAGCGATTCGGCGCTGCGTAGCACGACGTCGACGAAGCGCTCGACGGCCGCGGAGTTCTCGCTGCGCCGGCAGGCGAGAATCAACGGAGCCGTGAGATCGGCTGCATCGTCGAGCTCGCGATATACGACGCCGTCCATCTGAAGTCGACGCAGCGATTCGGGAACGATCGAAACGCCGAGACCGGCAGCGACGAGATTCAATGTCGACACGATACGTGGCGCTTCCTGACCGACGCGGGGGCTGAAACCGGCGCCGCGACAAGCTGTGATGATCGAATCGTACAAACCTGGCGCGCCGGGACGCTTGTAAAGGATGAACGTGTGGCTCGCGAGCTCGGTGAGGGCTAGCGCTTCGTCGCTTCCCGCAAGCGGATGACCCGTCGGCAGCGCAACGAGCATCTTCTCCTGCAGCAACGGTCGCACGAACAATCCTTCCACTGCAGCTACAGGCGAACGAATGAACGCCGCATCGATCGTTTCGTCGTGGAGCCATTGCACGAGGTCGCGACTGCCGCTTTCTTCGAGCACGAGGGAAACATGCGGCGAGGCTTCGCGAAACATGCGGATGACACGCGGCACGAAGGGATGGAAGGGTGCAGAGCTCGTAAACCCGACAACGACGCGTCCTTCTTCGCCGCGGGCGGTGCGCCGCGTGCTGGCAAAGGCGCGATCCACTTCAGCCAGGATCGCCCGTGCTCGTTCGAGAAAGGCGGCACCCGCGTCGGTGAGCTCGACGCCGCGCGGCTTACGTCGGAGCAATTGGACACCGAGCTCTTCCTCGAGCGCCTTGATTTGCTGGCTGAGCGGCGGTTGCTGAATGCCGAGCGATTCGGCTGCCCGGGTCACATGCCCATGCTCGGCGACGGCGACGAAGTACCTGAGATGACGCAATTCCATCGGCCATACGTACCAAGTATCGAATCGTGCTTAACGATATATTTTACGTCCGACGATTTGAAGCGTATTGTTCGCCCCGGCTATCGCGGAATCGGGTTCCGCCTATTGGGAACTTCCGGCAGGACCCGACCGCTCTCCTGCGTTCTTTTCGGACTTCGTTGTAGTCATCAGAGGACTCGATCAATGACCCGACTCACCGCCGAGCAATTGCGCCAAGACTGGCAGACCAACCCCCGTTGGAAGGGGATCGTCCGCAACTACAAGCCGGAAGACGTCGTCCGCCTGCGCGGCTCGGTGCACATCGAATACTCGTTGGCGCGTCTCGGCGCGGAGAAGCTGTGGAAGTACGTCAACGAGAAGCCGTTCGTGAACGCGCTCGGCGCGCTGACCGGCAACCAGGCGATGCAACAAGTGAAGGCCGGTCTCGACGCGATTTATCTCTCGGGCTGGCAGGTTGCAGGCGATGCCAATCTGGCCGGCGAGATGTACCCGGACCAATCGCTGTATCCCGCGAACTCCGTGCCGGCCGTCGTCAAGCGCATCAACAACACATTGCTGCGTGCCGATCAGATTCACACGGCTGAGGGCAACACGTCGATCGATTGGTTGAAGCCGATCGTCGCGGATGCGGAAGCTGGTTTCGGCGGCGTCCTGAATGCATTCGAGCTGATGAAGGCGATGATCGAGGCGGGCGCGGCAGGCGTTCACTTCGAAGATCAGCTCTCGTCCGCAAAGAAGTGCGGACACATGGGCGGCAAGGTGCTCGTGCCCACGTCGGAGGCCATCAACAAGCTCGTGGCCGCGCGGCTTGCGGCCGACGTGTGCGGCGTGCCGACCGTGCTGATCGCGCGAACTGACGCCGAATCCGCAAATCTCCTCACGTCGGACATCGACGAGCGCGATCGTCCGTTCATCAAGTCGAAGGACCGCACGAGCGAAGGCTTCTTCTATGTGAACGCCGGTCTCGATCAGGCCATCGCGCGCGGCCTGGCTTATGCGCCGTATGCCGACATGATCTGGTGCGAGACTGCCAAGCCGGATCTCGAAGAGGCGAAGCGATTCGCCGAAGGCATTCACAAGCACTTCCCCGGCAAGCTCCTGGCGTACAACTGCTCGCCGTCGTTCAACTGGAAGGCGAAGCTGGATGACGCCACGATCGCGAAGTTCCAGCGCGAGCTCGGCGCGATGGGCTACAAGTTCCAGTTCATCACGCTGGCCGGCTTCCATGCGCTCAACTACTCGATGTTCGAGCTGGCACGCGGCTACAAGGAAACGCAGATGAGCGCCTATGTCGCGCTGCAGACGCAGGAGTTCGCAGCCGAGAAGTACGGTTACACCGCCACGAAGCACCAGCGCGAAGTCGGTGCCGGCTACTTCGATGAAGTGACCCAGACGGTCACCGGCGGCCAGTCGTCCGTCACTGCCATGAAAGGCTCGACGGAAGAAGAGCAGTTCCAGACCGCGCACGGCTGATCGGCCCGCCCGGTTCGAAGATCACGGCCCGTCGAGCGATCGACGGGCCGTTTTCTTTTCATTCGCCGCTACACTTGCCGAATGCAGAAAGCGGCAAGCAAGAAACGAATTACGCCCCGTCGTACGGTCTCCCAGCCGAACGCGGTGCGATCGACAATGAACGGCGGCCATCAACTGTGGCCGTCCGACGGCAAAGTTTTCGACCGAAACTGCACGCTCTGTCCGCGGCTCGCGAAATTCCTCGCGCGTGCCCGCATCGAAGAGCCCGACTACTACAATGCGCCGGTTGCGCCGTTCGGCGACCCGAAAGCGCGCTTGGTCATCGTCGGGCTTGCCCCGGGATTCCACGGCGCAAACGCCACGGGACGGCCGTTCACGGGCGATTTTGCGGGCGTGCTGCTCTATCGGACGCTGTATCGCTATGGATTTGCGAACAAGCCGGTCTCGATTTCGCGCGACGACGATCTTCGGCTGATCGACTGCCGGATCACGAACTCGGTCAAGTGCGTGCCGCCGGAGAACAAGCCCTTACCGAGCGAGATCCAGACTTGCAACCGCTACTTGAAAGCCGAAGCGCGCACCTTCAAGCAGGGAATGGTGTTGATCGCCCTCGGATCGGTCGGTCATGAAGCCGCCCTGCGCGCGCTCGACCTCAAGCCGTCGCAGTACAGGTTTGCGCACGGCGCCGAGCACGAGTTGCCGACAGGCCAGACGCTCATCGACTCCTACC
>DATCLP010000712.1:0-5688 GCA_036563855.1 Steroidobacteraceae bacterium
CCCTACCTCTGCGCGCCGAAACTGAAGACGCTCTGCAGCGTCAGCATTACGCGGTCGAGCACGAAGCCGATCAGACCGATCGTCAGCACTGCGACCATCAAGCGGGCGAGCGAATCGGAGCTGCCGTTCTGGAACTCGTCCCAGACGAATTTTCCGAGGCCGGGGTTCTGCGCCAGCATTTCCGAGGCGATCAAGACCATCCAGCCGACGCCCAGCGACAAACGCATGCCTGTGAAGATGAGCGGCAGCGACGAAGGCATCACGAGCTTGAACAGTTTCGTCGTCCAAGGCAGGCGCAGCACTTTCGCGACGTTGAGCAGATCCTTGTCGATCGACGCGACGCCGACGGCGGTGTTGATGATCGTCGGCCACAGCGAGCACAGCATCACGGTGATCGCCGAGATCAGAAATGCCTTCTCGAACATCGGATCCGACGTCACGTACACGGCGCTCACGATGATCGTCACGAGCGGAAGCCACGCGAGCGGCGACACCGGCTTGAAGACCTGGATCAGCGGATTCAACGCGGCACTGATCGTCTGCGAGAGGCCGCAGAAAATGCCCACCGGCACCGCGATCGCCGTTGCGAGCAGGAAGCCCATGAACACCGTCTTCAAGCTCGTGACGATCTGATCGATGTAAGTCGGCTTGCCCGTGTACTTGCGCGTGACGATTTCCGCGTTCGGATTGGCGGCAAGCTTTTCCGCGTTGCGCTTGGCTTGCCGCTCGTAGAAGGCCCGGGCCTTCTCGCGCTCCGCTTTGTGATCCTCCCAGAGCGCTTGCGTTTGCTCCCAGACGGCGAGCGGACCCGGAATGTGTCCGAGGCTCGTTTCGATCGAAGCGGACAGGCGGCTCCATGCGAACAGGAAAATCGCGATAGCAAGCAGCGGCACGCCGAGCGACTGCCAGAGCTCGCGCCATTGCGCGCGCGAATTCTCGCCGCGACACAAACGTACGATCGGAACGAAGAAACCGAGTCCGATCAGCCCCAGGAATCGAAACAATCCGGCCAAAGATCGCGGCGGCCGCACGCGCGGTGCATTCGCGGCTGGCGGCAACGACTCGTTCGCCACGCTCGATGTTTCGCGATTCGCCTTCCGAGCGGTCGCTTTCTCCATGGCTCCCTCCTCACTTGCCGACGACGTTGCCGCCTTCGACCTTCTGCGTGCCCTTCAAGCCGATCGAAAACTTCTCGAGATAGGCGTTCGGCTTGCGGCCGTCGAATTCGATGCCGTCGATGAAGTCCTTCGTCGGCGGGCGATAGCCGTCGGACGTCCAGGGGAAGTCCTCCTTCTTCGCCTTCCCCTCTTCGACGAGGAGCTGCGCGGCTTTCAGATAGATGTCCGGCCGATAGACCTTCTTCGCCACTTCGGCGTACCACTCGTCGGGCTTACCCTCGGGAATCTGTCCCCAACGCCGCATTTGCGTGAGATACCAAACGGCATCGCTGTAGTACGGATACGTCGCGAAGTAGCGGAAGAAGACGTTGAAATCCGGCAACTCGCGTTTGTCGCCGCGCGAGTATTCGAACGTGCCGGTCATGCTGTTCGCGATGACTTGATAGTCGGCGCCGACGTATTGCGACTTCGAGAGGATTCGTGCCGCTTCCTTGCGGTTCGCGCCGTTGTTCTCGTCGAGCCACATACCGGCGCGAATCAACGCCTTGATGACTGCAAGATGCGTATTCGGGTGCTTGTCCGCCCACGCCTTCGTGACGCCGAACACTTTCTCCGGATTGTTCTTCCAGATCTCGTAGTCGGTGATGACGGGAACGCCGACGCCTTTGAAGATCGCCTGCTGATTCCAAGGCTCGCCGACGCAATAGCCGCTGATCGTTCCTGCTTCGAGCGTCGCCGGCATCTGCGGAGGCGGTGTGACGGACAGCAGCACATCGGCTCTGATCTGGCCGCTCACGTCGGTCGGAGAATAAAAGCCGGGATGAATGCCGCCTGCGGCGAGCCAGTAGCGCAGTTCGTAGTTGTGCGTCGAGACCGGAAAGACCATCGCCATGTTGAAGGTCTTGCCGCTCGCCTTGAACTTCTCGATGACGGGCCTGAGCACGTCCGCCTTGATCGGATGCACGATCTTGCCGCTTGCATCGGTCGGAAGATTCGGCTCGATCATGTTCCACACTTCCTTCGAAAGCGTGATCGCGTTGCCGTTCAGGTCCATGCTGAACGCCGTCACGATATCGGCCTTCGTACCGAAGCCGATCGTCGCGCCGAGCGGTTGACCGGCCAGCATGTGCGCACCGTCGAGCTCGCCGGTAATCACCCGATCGAGGATGACCTTCCAGTTCGCTTGCGGCTCGAGCGTGACGTACAGGCCTTCGTCCTCGAAAAAGCCCTTCTCGTAGGCGATCGCAAGCGGCGCCATGTCCGTGAGCTTGATGAAACCGAGCTTCAACTCCTCTTTCTCGAGCTTGAGCTCGGCCGCGTGACCTGCAGTCGCAATCAGCAGCGCCGCCGCCGCGGCCGTTCGCAAAGCCCAGCGCCTCGATACTTCGATCATCCGCTCAACTCCCCGCGCTTCTATCGGACGAAAAAAAAGCTGCTCGACTGCACCGCACGCTCTCGCGCGCGATGAGTCAGCAGCGTTGCCCAGCACGCCCGTTATTGGGCGGCTCGTTTCGGTGGACGCTTCACGTCCGTTGCTCTCGAGTGTGCAACGGACGTGCCAGCGTGTGCCTTCAGTCGAGCGACTATCCGCTAGCTCCTCGTCCGCGTTCGGAATTTGTTTCGCGCTCGACGAAGTCGATGGGCATGCGTTCGTCGAAGACGTGCGGAAAAGATGAACCCGAACGGGGCGCGACATCGGCGAACGCGCACGAAGTGAGTGCGTACGTTTGCTCGCAGCAGTATCGCGAGCCGCAAACTGCAAGGCTTCCGACGTGGCACGGCCGTTGCAGACCGCATCGGTTGATGCCGGAAGAAAAGTCGCCCAAGGATTCTCTGCGCATTCTGATCGTCGATCAGAATGTGATGCGCGCCTCCGTGCTCGAGGACGGTCTTCGCGAGGCGGGGCTCACGAACATCGTCGTCGTGCGCGACATGCAGAATCTGATGCGCAAGATCGTGGACAACGATCCCGACGTCATCTTCATCGATCTGGAAAACCCCAACCGCGACGTGCTCGAGCAGATGTTCCAAGTGTCCCGCTGCGTGCACCGTCCGATTGCGATGTTCGTCGACCGCTCCGACACCGACATGATCGAGAAGGCGGTCGAAGCAGGCGTCGGCGCTTATGTCGTCGACGGCCTCAAGAAGGAGCGCGTCAAGTCGATTCTCGATACGGCCGTCAGCCGGTACAAGGCCTTCAGCAAATTGCGCGACGAGCTCGAACGCGCGAAGGAAGCGCTCGCCGAGCGCAAGATCGTCGAGCGCGCGAAAGGCATTCTCATGAAGGAGCGCGGCATGACAGAGGAAGCCGCCTACGCACTGTTACGTCGTGCCGCGATGAACGAAAACCGCCGGATCAGCGAGGTCGCGCAGAGCGTCATCACCGCGGCGAGGCTACTGAAGTGACCTATTCCAACATCATCGTCGGATTCATTCCTCTGCTCGATTGCGCGCCGCTCGTTGCGGCCGTCGAGAAAGGATTCGCAGCGGCGGAAGGACTCGACTTGGCGCTCATGCGCGAAACCTCGTGGGCGAACATCCGTGACCGCCTCGTCGTGGGTCACTTCGATGCTGCGCACATGCTCGGACCGATGGCGGTCGCCTCCTCGCTCGGCATCGGTCACTTGCAGGTGCCGATCGTCGCACCCTTCTCGCTCGGGCTCGGCGGCAATGCGATCACCGTCGCAAACGCCTTGTGGGAACAGATGGCGGCAGCAGGCGCACGACTCGGCGCGGATCCGACAACTCAGGGCGCCGCGCTCCGCGAAGTCGTCGGACGTCGCGAACGCCTGAAGCAGCCGCCGCTCACGTTCGCGATGGTGTACCCGTTCTCGTGTCACAACTACGAGCTGCGCTATTGGCTCGCAGCCGCGGGTATCGACCCGGACCGGGACGTTCGATTGGTCGTGTTGCCGCCGCCGTTGCTCGTCGATGCGCTGCGCGAAGGTCAGGTCGACGGTTTCTGCGTCGGCGAACCGTGGAACAGCCTGGCGGTCAGCGTCGGCGTCGGCCACATCATCGCGCCCACGTCGGCGATTTGGCGTCTGAGCCCCGAGAAGGTGCTCGGCTGCCGTCTCGATTGGACGCAACGGCATCCCGAGCGCGTCAGCGCGCTCGTGCGCGCGCTCTATCGCTCGGCGCAATGGTGCGAGAACCCGAACAATCACGAAGAGCTCGCGCGGCTGTTGGCGGAGCCTCGGTATGTCGGCGCGCCGGCAGACATCCTGTTGCGCGGGCTCACGAACAAGCTAACGCTCGGACCCGGCGACCCGGCGCGCGACATTCCCGACTTCTATGTTCCGGCTCGCAACGTTGCGACGTTTCCATGGCGCAGCCATGCGCTGTGGTTCTATTCGCAAATGGTGCGCTGGAGCCAGATCGAGTTCGACCCTGCGCATGTCGCGCTCGTCGAAGCAACGTATCGCCCGGACTTGTATCGCACGGCGCTCGCGCCGCTGCGCATCGACCTGCCGAGCGAAGACTCCAAGATCGAGGGAGATCCGGCGGGCGGTAGCGGTTTCTTCGATAACAAGGTCTTCGATCCGAAGGATCTGCGCGCCTACTTGCGCTAACGGCACGCAATATCGGTGAGCGTCGCGACCACGACCTCATAGGTCGTCTCGAAAACGCGGCCGGCGTACCGCATCGCGGACCAGAGCGAGAGCTAAAGGCCGAGATCTCGCTGATTTGTCGGACGATCCGGCATTGCAGGGTGGAATTCTTTGCAATGCAGTATGCCGGACCGAAAGTGCGCCTATAATGCCGCCCCCGCTGCCCACTCCACGAATCCCACCGTTCGTGATTCCAGCGGCCATTTTTTCCAACATTCAGTATGGGAGACGCACTGATGGGGGCTATCAACGCCGTCACCAACCTCGCCGTCGAAGGCGACATTGGCATCCTCTCGATCAATAACCCGCCCGTGAATGCCCTGTCGCAGCCAGTGCGCGAGGGCATCGTCAAGGGTATGAAGGAAGCCATCGACAATGCCGCCATCAAGGCGATCGTGCTGATCTGCGAAGGCAGGACTTTCATTGCGGGTGCGGACATCACTGAATTCGGCAAGCCGCCGCAACCCCCCAGCCTTCCCGAAGCGGAAGATGCAATCGAGAATTCGCCGAAACCGGTCATTGCCGCGATTCACGGCACAGCGCTCGGCGGCGGACTGGAAGTTGCGCTTTGCTGCCATTACCGAGTCGCCGTCCCGTCGGCGAAGGTCGGTCTCCCTGAAGTGAATCTCGGATTGCTGCCGGGCGCCGGCGGCACGCAGCGTTTGCCGCGCATCGTCGGTGTCGAGCAGGCGCTCGAGATGATCACGTCGGGCAAGCACGTACCGGCACCGGAAGCGCAGAAGGCCGGCCTGATCGACGAGCTCGTGCCGGAAGGTGAGCTGCGCACGGCAGCGATTGCCTTCGCGAAGAAAGTGCTCGCGGAAAACCGCCCGCTCAGGAAGGTTCGCGATTCGAACGAGAAAGTCGAAGCCGCGCGCGGCAAGCCGGAGATCTTCGAGAACTTCCGCAAGGCCAACGCGAAGAAATTCCGCGGCTTCCTCGCGCCCGAGTACTGCATC
>DATCLP010000713.1:0-4729 GCA_036563855.1 Steroidobacteraceae bacterium
GATGCAGGTGAACGAAACTCATCGCGCGCTCGGGCTCACGATGCGAGCGCAAAACGTTGAGCGACGAGCCTGACCGGCTCGAAGCTGCGTCGATGCAGCGGCGACGGACCCAGCGCCTCGAGCACGTCGTAGTGCTGCGGCGTGCCGTACCCCTTGTGCACGGCGAAGCCGTACTGCGGATAGAGTTTGTCGAACTCGACCATCATGCGATCGCGCGTCACCTTCGCGAGAATCGATGCAGCGCCGATACACGTGCGCAACGCGTCGCCGTCGACGATTGCCTCGAACGTGCAGTCGAGCGCCAGCCCCGCAAACGAAGGACATCGATTGCCGTCGATTTGCACGTGCGCCGGAGGGATCCTGAGTCCGATCAGCGCGCGACGCATGGCAAGGTGCGTCGCTTCGAGAATGTTGAGCGCATCGATCTCCTCAACATCCGCCCACGCAACCGACCAGGCCAGCGCGTGCGCGCGGATCTTCTGAGCAAGCACCTCGCGCTCCTCCGGATCGACTTGCTTCGAATCGCGTATGCCGCGAATGCGCCGTTTCGGATCGAGAATGACGGCTGCTGCGACGACCGGACCTGCAAGCGGACCGCGCCCGGCCTCGTCGACTCCGGCGCACAAGCCTTGGCGCATCAGCTTCAGTCCGAGTTGCTCCGTCATGTGTTCTTCGTCGTCCGCAGCAATTCGACGATGGCATCGGCCGCGCGCGAGCTTGCGTCCCGGCGCAGCGACTCGTGGATGTGCGTGAAAGTGTGCACGAGCTCCGCGCGATCTTCACGCTCGAGTTGAGCGAGCACGGCCGGCCCCAGCACATCGGCACGCACATCTTCGTTGAAATACTCGGGCACCACGGCCCGGCCGGCCAGCAAATTCGGTTGAGCAAAAAACTGAGCCTTGAAGAGTTTCAAGTGCTTGAGCAGGAAAGTTGTCAGAGCACCTAATCGATACACGACAACCATCGGACGTTTCACGAGCGTCGCCTCCAGCGTCGCAGTGCCTGAGGCCAAGAGCAGCGCATCGCTCGCCGCCATCACATCCTGCGAGCGCCCGTCGAACAGCACGACGCGCTCGTGCACGCCCGCATGACGGAGCGCCGATTCGAATTGCTGTCGGACGGATGTGCCTGCCATCGCGGCGATGAATTTGAGCTCTGGGCGCCGCTCGAGCAGCCAGGCGACCGTTGCGGCGAAGTCTGGCCCGAGTCGACTCACTTCTCCGCGGCGGCTGCCCGGAAGCAGTCCGACATACGTGCCTTCGGTCGGAAGCCCGAGCGCAGCGCGCGCGGACGCGCGATCCATGACAAGGGGAATGCGGTCGGCCAACGGATGACCGACGAACTCGGCCTTGACGCCATGCTCGTCGTAGAACTGCTTTTCGAAGGGGAGCAGGCACAGCACGAGATCGGCAGCTCGACCGATCGTCCGCACGCGTCCTTGTCGCCATGCCCAGACTTGCGGGCTTACGTATTGAACCGTCGGAATGCCGCGTGCTTTGAGCTGCGGCATGAGACGCAGGTTGAACTCTTTTGCATCGACGCCGACGTACACATCCGGCGGGTCGGCGACTATTCGTTCGATGAGGCGTCGCCGGATTCCGAACAGGCGCTTGAGGTGCGGGATCACCTCGAAGATGCCCATGACCGCGAGGCTCTCGGCGCGCTCCCACGGCTCGCAGCCTGCCGCGATCATGCGCGGTCCTGCGATGCCTGCGAAGCGTGCGTTCGGCAGCCGAAGCCGCAGCGCCTCGATCAACTGTCCGCCAAGGTTGTCGCCGGACGTCTCGCCGGCGACGAGTACGATGAACGGCACTTTCGCCATAGGAGGCGAAAGCGCGGGTCACGGGTCACGGGCCACGGGCGACGGCCAGAGAAGCGCAACCTCCCCTTCCGACCGTAGCCCGTAGCCCGTCGTCCGTAGCCCGTCTCTCATCTCACAATCCCCACCCGCTCACGTCGCGGCGTCGTGTCGTCCAGGAAGTCGACGAAAGGTTTGAGCTCGGGCTGTGTCTCGACCCGCCGTCTCAGCTCTTCGATCGCCTCCGCGAGCTTGAGACCCGAGCGATACAACACGCGGTACGCTTCGCGAATATTGCGGATCTGCTCTGGCGTGAAGCCGCGACGCTTCAAACCTTCTGCATTCACGCTGTGCGGCTCGGCAGGACGGCCGACGGCCATCACGTATGGAGGAACGTCGCGCGTCACCGCCGTGTTGTTGGCGATGAAAGCGTGCGCACCGACTCTGCAGAACTGATGCACGCCTGCAAAGCCTCCAAGATGCACCCAGTCCCCGATGTGAACGTGCCCGCCGAGCGTACCGTAGTTGGCGAACACGCAATGCGAACCGATGACGCAGTCGTGCCCGACGTGCGAACCGGTCATGAACAAATTGTCGTTCGCGATCCGCGTGACGTGATTCTCTTTCGTCGTGCCGCGGTTGATCGTGCAGTTCTCTCGGAAGATGTTGCGGTCGCCGATCTCGAGCCGGGTCGGCTCGCCCTTGTACTTCAGATCCTGCGGCGCCGCTCCGATCGAGGCGAATTGGAAAATCTGATTGTCGACGCCGATTTTCGTCGGGCCTTGAATGACGACATGCGGCCCGATCCAACATCCTTTGCCGATCGTCACGCCCTCGCCGATCACCGTATAGGCGCCGATCTCCACGTCGACGTCGATTTGCGCATCCGAGGCGATGATGGCGGTTGGGTGAATCGACATGACGCGCGCTCAAGCGAATCTTATTTGCTCGTCCCCGGGGCCACCATCATGGACGCGCTCACCGCTTCCTCGCCGTCGACTTCGGCTAGAGTCGCGAACTTCCAGATACCGCGCATCGAACGCTCGAGCGTCGCGTTGAGGATCAATTGATCGCCGGGCTCCACCGGCTTGCGAAAACGGGCATTGTCGATACCGACGAAGTACATGGGACGCTCGGCGTCCGGGTACACGCCGGCCGTGACGAAAGCCAGGATCCCCGCCGTCTGCGCAAGCGCCTCGAGAATCATCACCCCGGGCATGACGGGACGGTGCGGGAAATGTCCGGGGAAGAAATGCTCGTTGAACGTCACGTTCTTGAGCGCCCGGATCGATTTGCCGGATTCGCAAGCCAGCACGCGGTCCACGAGCAAAAAGGGGTAACGGTGCGGCAAACGGCGCAGCACCTCGTTGATATCCATCGTCAAGACTTCGGTCATTCGGCGTCCCCTTTCTCCTCATCGGCATCCACGCGCCGCCAGCGGCGCACGAGCTCGTCGAGATGATGAAAGCGGGCGGCATTTTTGCGGAAACGCGCCGCTTCGTCGACAGTGAGACTGCCCGAATACAACCCAGGCTTGCGAATGCTCGTGGAAACGAACGACTTGCCGGTGACTGCAACGTCGTCGCAGATCGTCAACTGACCGCCGATGCCGACTTGGCCGCCGATCATGCAGCGCTGACCCACGGTCGTGCTACCGGCGATGCCCGACTGACCCGCCATGACGGTGTGCGCTCCCACCCGCACGTTGTGGGCGATGTGCACGAGATTGTCCAACTTCACGCCGTCGCCGATCACGGTGTCCTCGATTGCACCTCGATCGATCGTGCAGTTCGCACCGATCTCGACGTCGTTGCCGATGCGCACGCCTCCGACTTGCGGAATTTTCACCCAGGTGCCCCGATCGGGCGCGAATCCGAACCCATCCGAGCCGATGACGGTGCCGGCATGCAGGATGCACCGCTGGCCGATCGCGACTCCGGCATAAACCGTCACCGATGCAATGAGCCGCGTGTCGGCACCGATTCGTGCGCCGCGCATCACGATGCAGCCCGGTCCGACGACGACCCGCGGACCGATCTCCACGTCAGCCTCGATGACGGCGTGCGGACCGATTGCCGCCGAGGAATCGATCTTGGCCGCTGGATCCACCGAGCTCGTCGGATGACAGCCTGCCGGCGCAGCGGGTGGCGGATACAGAATCGATGCGATTCGCGCGTAGGTCGCGTACGGGTTCGGTGACAACAGTGCAGCAACGGGAGACTCGTCCGCGTACTTCGGCTCGAGCACGACGGCGGCCGCCTTCGTGTGCGCCAAATGACGCCTGTAGCGAGGATTCGCGAGAAACGTAATCGACTCGGCGTCGGCGTGCTCGATCGTTGCGACGCGCGAAATCCGCACGTCGGGACTGCCCTTCAGCGCGCACCCGAAACGAACCGCGAGCTCGCCGAGTGTGAACGACATCAGATCACGCGCGGATGCGTCCTCGCTATTGCTTCGAAGACTTCGACGCACCGCTCTCTTTTGCGCGCGCCTGCAAAGCCGCGAGAACCTGGGCCGTGATATCGATGGCTTCGTTGCGATATAGGACGCCGTCGCCCAACACGAGATCGTAGTTCTGCGCTTTTGCGTATGCCTGGACTTCTTGCAGCAAGGAACGTTGCAGCTTGCTCAGCTCTTCATTACGGCGCAAGTTGAAATCCTCGACGAATTCGTTCTGCTTGCGCTGCAGCTCGCGCTGCGTATTGAGCAGGTCCTTTTCCGCGTTACGACGCTCGTTCTCCGCCATCACGGCGCCGTCGCGCTGAAGCCTCTCTTCCTTTGCCTTCAACTCCTTCTGCTGCGCAACGATCTCACGCTGACGCGGAGCGAACTCGTCCTGCAAGGCCTGATTCGCCATCTTCGCCTGCGGTGCCTCTTCGAGCAGCCGCGGCATGTTCACGAAACCGATCTTGACCTGGGCCTGCGCAATTC
>DATCLP010000714.1:0-2400 GCA_036563855.1 Steroidobacteraceae bacterium
GGCTTCTGCTGCTCAAGCTGCACGCGAATCAGCGGCCGGCGACATGGCCGCTCGTCGGGTTCGGTCTCGTGCTGCCGCTCTTGATCGCAATCCTATTCATTCATTGAGAAACACGATGCGTCGTTCAGTCTTCAAGTCTTCCTCGTTGATCACCGTGATACTTGCAGCGCTCGCAGCCGCGCCGGCTTCGGCTGGGGAGCTTGCCGTTCGCGTCCAGATTCCGCGAATCGACGTTGCCGAATATCACCGTCCGTATGTCGCGATCTGGATCGAGAATCCCGATCAAAGCATCGCTTCGCACTTGGCCGTCTGGTATCAGACCGATCCGAAGAAAGAAGACGGCACGCAATGGTTGAAGGACTTGCGTCAATGGTGGCGCCGCGGCGGCCGTGAGCTGACGGTGCCGATCGACGGAGTCACCGGCGCGACACGCCCGGTGGGCGAGCATCGCATCGTCTTCAAGAGCGACTCCCCACAGCTCGCCAAGCTCGCGCCCGGCAAGTATGGGCTCGTCGTCGAAGCGGTGCGCGAGGTCGGCGGACGGGAAATCGTCAAAATTCCGTTCGAGTGGCCCAGCGCCAGCAAACAAGTTCTCACGAGCTCCGGCAAGACCGAGCTCGGCACGATCACGCTCGAGCTTCTCCCCTAGTTTCGATTCAACCCGAGGGCACTTCCATGCGCACTCTCAAACTTTCCTCTCTATTGCTTCTCGGACTGCTGCCGTTGGCGAGCCATGCTCACAAGACGTGGTTGTTGCCGTCGGCGACCGTGGTCACCGTCGATCAATGGGTGACCGTCGATGCCGCGGTCTCCAACAACCTCTTCTATTTCGATCATGTTGCTTTGCGCATCGACACGCTCGAGATCACCGCACCGGACGGCTCGACCGTGAAACCGGAGAACGTCGGAGCCGGCAAGTATCGCAATACGTTCGATGTTCATCTCGCGCAGAACGGTACCTACAGGATCGCCGTGAAGAACATCGGACTGTCCGCCTTCTACGAAGAGAACGGTCAGCGCAAGCGCTGGCGCGGAACGCCGGAGAGCTTCGCCAAAGAAGTGCCTGCGGACGCCGCGAATCTGCAGGTTTCGGAGAGCGTGGGACGAATCGAGACCTTCGTCACCGCCGGCAAGCCGACGACGACGGCATTCAAGCTCACGAATCGCGGCCTGGAGCTCGTGCCCGTGACGCATCCGAACGACCTGTATGCGGACGAAGAAGCCACGTTTGCGTTCGTGCTCGACGGCAAGCCTGCGGCCAATCTGCCGGTCACGATCGTTCCCGGCGGCACGCGGTATCGCGATTCACAGAACGAAATCGAAGTGACGACGGATGCCGACGGACGCTTCAGCATCACTTGGCCGGCGCCCGGCATGTATTGGCTCGAAGCCAGGCTCGAAGACAGCAAGACTTCCATCCCCCAAGCGAAGCAGCGCCGTGTGAACTACGTGGCGACCTTCGAGGTACTTCCTCAGTAATTACTCGGAGTCATCGAGGCGAAATGTGAATCCAGTCCGCTGCGGCGCTCGTGCCGCAGCGGACCGCACCTCCTCGTACTTCGCCCACCGCATCCGTCATGTCGACCTGGTTGTCCGATATCGGACATGCCCGCCTCATCGCCGCTGCTGCAGTTGCGTTTGCCTATCTATTGTTGAGCGCATACTGGTTGCGCCCTTTGTGGCTACGGCGTGTTGGAGCGGCACCGACAAAGGAATCGTTGCTCGTCGCCTTCGCGAGTCAAACCGGGTTTGCGCAACAGATCGCGCAACAGACGGCAGAATCGCTGCGGTCGGCCGGACAGCAGGTGCGCACCGCTTCTCTCGCAGATCTCTCAGCCGAAGACCTTGCGGAGCACGAACGTGCCTTGTTCATCGTCAGCACGACCGGCGAAGGGGACGCTCCGGATTCTGCTTTGGCCTTCGTTCGCAGAGTGATCGATGCCCGGCCGCCCCTCGGCCACTTGCGATACGGCCTTCTGGCGCTCGGCGATCGCGAGTATCGAAACTTCTGCGCGTTCGGCCATCGCATGAACCGCTGGCTCCAAGAACAAGGCGCCAAGTCGATGTTCGACATGATCGAGGTCGACAACGGCGACGACGGCGCCTTGCGTCATTGGCAGCACAACATTTCGCTGGCGTTCGATGCGCCCGATCTGCCGGATTGGGAGACGCCCGCATACGAACGTTGGTATCTGATCGAGCGTCGTCTCATGAATCCCGGCAGCGCAGGTGCACCCTGTTATCACCTGGAGCTGAAACCGGTGCAGGAAACGACGCCTCACTGGGAAGCCGGTGATATTGCTGAGATCGATCCCTTCAACTCTCATGCTGACGGACACGATCCGCACCCGCACCGCGAATATTCGATCGCGTCGGTACCGTCGGACGGCGCGCTGCATC
>DATCLP010000715.1:0-4341 GCA_036563855.1 Steroidobacteraceae bacterium
TCGCGGCCCGGCGTCGGCGAGCGCTACATCGCTATGGCGCGCGAGGTCGGCAGATTGATTGCAGAACGCGGCGTCGAGATCGTGTACGGGGGCGGGCGCGTCGGTCTGATGGGTGCATTGGCGGATGGAGCGCTCGCGGCAGGCGGCCGCTTGATCGGCGTCATTCCCGAAATGCTGATCGCTCGCGAGATCGGTCACCACGCGCTCGGCGAGCTTCACGTCGTGCGCACGATGGCCGAGCGTAAGGAGCTGATGGGCGCGTTATCGGAGGGCTTTCTCACATTGCCGGGCGGTACCGGCACGATGGATGAGCTGTTCGAAGCGTGGACCTGGACGCAACTTGGGCTTCACAACAAGCCGAATGCGCTGCTCAACTTCGACGGTTACTACGATCCTCTCATTGCGTTTCTCGACCGTGCCGTGAGCGAAGGTTTCCTCGACGCGCGCAATCGCGCCAATCTTTGGGTGGACGACGATCCCGCGCGCCTGATCGAGCGTTTATGCGCCGTGGTGAGCATCCCACGAGCGTACCCTTGACACTCCAAGGCCTGCCCTGCAGCCTTGCCGACCTTCGTGCCGCTCTCTAATTAGGAGTTTCGAACATCCATGCTCCGCACCATGCTTCAGGCCAAGCTGCATCGCGTCCGCGTAACGGAGGCCGATCTCGATTACGAGGGCTCCTGCGGTATCGACGAGGCGCTGTTGGAGATGTCCGGTTTGCGCGAGAACCAGTACATCGAGGTGTACAACATCTCGAACGGCGAGCGGTTCACGACGTATATCATCAAGGCGCCGCGAGGCTCGGGCACGATCTCGCTGAACGGCGCCGCCGCCCGCAAGGCGATGGTCGGCGATCGTCTGATCATCGCCGCGTACTCGCAGTACAGCGAGGAGGAACTGAAGAACTATGCACCCGTCATCGTGCTCGTCGACGAGCACAATCGACCGCGGCTCAAGCCTGTCGCGCAAGCGGGCGCCGGCTGAGCACGCATCTCAAGCGCATCGCGCAGCGACCGAACGCATTGGAGCCGCATGGAAATCATCGCCTCGTTGATCGATTTCATATTGCACATCGACCAGCACCTCGAGGAGCTCGTCGCGCAGTATCACCTGTGGATCTACGCGATCCTGTTCTTGATCGTGTTTTGCGAAACCGGTCTGGTCGTTACTCCGTTCCTGCCCGGCGATTCGCTGCTGTTCGCGGTCGGCATGCTCGCGGCTGCGGATCCGACCGGCACGCTCGATGCAACGATCATCTGGTTGCTGTTGATCGCGGCCGCCATTCTCGGCAACGAAACGAACTTCCGCATCGGCCGCATGATCGGGCCGCGCGCATTCAGCGGCAGCATCCGCTGGCTCAAGCGTGAGTATCTGCTGAGAACGCAGGCGTTCTATGAAAAGCACGGCGGCAAGACGATCGTCCTGTCGCGCTTCGTTCCGATCATCCGGACGTTCGCGCCTTTTGTTGCAGGCGTCGGGCAGATGCAGCGGCGCCGTTTCGCTGCCTACAACTTCCTCGGCGGCTTTGCGTGGGTGACGATTTTCATTTGGGCGGGTTACTTGTTCGGCAACGTGCCCATCATCAAGAACAACTTCGGCCTCGTGACGATCGCCATCATCGTCGTGTCCGTCCTGCCGGTGGTCTGGGGAGTGCTCAAGCCCGCGCCGGCAGCCAGCTCGTCGGGCTGAATCAGGATTTCGGCATGACGACCATCACGATCGCACGACGCTTCAACGGTCCGCCGAGCTCCGGGAACGGCGGCTACAGCGCCGGGCTGATCGCCACCGCTATCGGTGAAAACGTGGCCGTGCGTCTGCATGCGCCTCCTCCTCTCGAACGTGAGCTGACGATCGGCGAGCGGCGCAACGACACTTGGGAGATCCGGGCAGGCGACGAGCTCATCGCAAGCGCACGTCCTGCACGAGCCGAAGCCGAGATTCCTGAGCCGCCGACCTACGCGGAAGCGCTCGCCGCGTCGAAGCGCTATCCAGGCTTTCAACAGCACACGTTTCCGACGTGCTTCGTGTGCGGCCCGGCACGCAAGCGGCACGACGGGTTGTGCGTCTTCCCGGGCGCCGTGACCGGAACGCGCTTGGTCGCAGCGCCATGGATTCCGGATGAAACGCTCGACAACGGCTCGGGCAAAGTGCGTCCCGAGTTCATCTGGGCGGCGCTCGACTGCCCTGGCTATTTCGCGACCGCTTACCCTGCGCCCGCGGTTCTCGGCGAGCTCACCGTGCACATCGACCGCCTCGTGCACATCGACGAGCCGTGCGTCGTCATCGGATGGCCGATCGGCCATGAAGGCCGCAAGTACCGTGCAGGCACCGCGCTATTCGATGAGGACGGCGAGCGGTGCGCGGTCGGCGTGGCGACGTGGATAGAGCTGAAGAAATAGGGAGTGAGGCGCGGGGCTTGGGGCTCGGGGTAGAAGCACGCTCGCGCTCTCAGAGGCTACAGGCGACAGCTTGGCGCTCGAGAAAGCAAGCGCGAAAGTGCTCCAATTCTCAATTCTCAATTCAGCCTTCAGCCCCAGGCTGAAGGCTCACTTTCTGGCGTACCAATAACTCATCGCACTCACGATCACGAGCACGAAACCCGGCCACGCAGGGTCGCGGTTGACGGCAAGCCACACGATACCGCCGAGAAGGCCGACGGCCGAAATCAAGACGCGGTCGCGGCGCCGCGCTTCCTCGCGTAGCTGAGCACGCATGAGGCTGGCGCTCTGTTCTGCGATCGGCAGCGTCAGCCGGCGATCGGAGGCACGCTGCACGAGGAGCTGCGTCAAGTGCGGAAGCTTGCGAAGCGAATCGAGGAGGATCGGGAACTGTTCGCGCGCTTCTTTCAGCACGTTCTTCAAGCTGTAGCGCTCGCGCATCCATTGTTTCAGCAGCGGTTGCGCCGTCTCCCAGAGGTCGAGATCGGGATAGAGCTGCCGTCCCACGCCTTCGATCTGCAGCAGCGTCTTCTGCATCAAGAGGAGCTGCGGCTGCATCTGCGCATCGAAACGCTGCGCCGTCTCGAAGAGATTGATGAGCAGGTGGCCGAACGAGATTTCTTTGAGCGGCTTGTTCGCGATCGGTTCGCAGACGGTGCGCACGGCTGCTTCCAGCTCATCGACGCGCACATACGGCGGCACCCATTCCGACTCGATGAAGAGCTCGGCGATGCGCCGGTAATCGCGCTCGAAGAACGCGAGGAATTTCTCCGCGAGGTAGTGCTGATCGCGCGGATCGAGACTGCCGACGATGCCGAAATCGACGGCGGCATAGCGCGGATGCTCGGGATCGTCGAGCAACACGAAGATGTTGCCCGGATGCATGTCCGCGTGGAAGAAATTGTGACGGAACGCCTGCGTGAAAAAGATTTCGACGCCGTTCTCCGCGAGGCGCTTGATGTTTGCGTTGCGCCGCTTGAGCTCCTCGATGTCGTTGATCAGAACGCCGCGCACACGCTCCATGACCAAGATGTTCTTGCGGCAATAATCCCAGTAGATCTCGGGGACGTACAACAAGCGCGAGCCGGCGAAGTTGCGCTTGAGCTGCGCTGCGTTCGCCGCCTCTCGCATGAGATCGAGCTCATCGAGAATCGTCTTTTCGTACTCCTTCACGAGCTCGGCTGGACGCAACCGCTCGGCCTGGGACCAATAGCGATTTGCGAGATCGGCGAGCGTACGCATCACTTCGAGATCGCGCTCGATGAGCGGACGGATACCCGGCCGCACGACCTTAACGACGACTTCCTTGCCGTCTTTGAGCGTCGCCGCATGCACTTGCGCAATCGTCGCTGCCGCAAGCGGCTGCTCGTCGAAGCTGCCGAAGGCTTCGCTCACGGGGCGACCGTACGCTTCTTCGATGATGCGCTTGGCTTCGGCGCCGCTGAAGGGCGGAACGCGATCCTGGAGTTTTTCGAGCTCATCGGCGATGTCGCGCGGCAAGAGGTCGCGGCGCGTCGAGAGCATCTGTCCGAACTTCATGAAGATCGGGCCGAGCTCTTCGAACGCGAGACGCAGACGCTCGCCGCGCGAACCGGCACGTTCGCGGTGAAACCAAGTTGCAGGCGACAGATAAAACGCGAAACGCAGCGGCCGGAACAGGTGTGTTGCGAGAATGATGTCGTCCAACCCGTGCTTGACGAGCACGCGTTGGATCTGCAGGAGCCGCGAGAGAACGCGAACGTGCATGCGTCGCGTCAATGCCGGGTTCGTTGCTGCTGCAAGCGCGCGATGCGCGCTTCGAGCCGCGCAACGTCGTCGCGCAGTCGGTCCACTTCGGCGAAGAGCTCCTCGGCCTCGGTTCGCGTGGGCAGATCGCGGCTCTCTTCGGTCAGGTATTCGGAGA
>DATCLP010000716.1:0-11609 GCA_036563855.1 Steroidobacteraceae bacterium
CCGCTATACCGAGCACCGAGCGAAGCGACCCATTTCTCGCCGATCTCGTAGGTGGCCAGGGCGTTCGCGCGCCAACGCGGCACGCGCGGCTGCCGCTTGCCGACGCTTTGCGGGAATGCGTCGTTCTTGACGATCTCGGAGTGCGCGTACGTGAGGCTTGCGCTCAGCGTGAGGCCTGAGATCAGGAAGTCACTCGCGCGATACGACAGCTCGACACCGCGGGTTTCGATCTTGTCGACGTTCTGAATCGTCTGCACCGTTCCGCCGATCGCAGCATTGATCTGCGAATACAGTGCATCGCGCGTATCCTCTGCAAAGAGCGTCGCACGGAACGAGCCGCCGACCACCTCACGCTGTGCGCTCACTTCGAGCGTCCAAGATTTCTCGGGCTGGAGATTCGGATCGTTGTTGACGATCTGACCGGCCACGAGCGAACCCTGATAGAGCTCGGACACCGTCGGCGTACGCACGGCCTTGCCGAGCGATGCCTGCAGCATCCAGTCATCGGTGAGCTGATAGGCCAGCGCCGCCTTCGGCGAGTAGTAGGTCTCGTCGCGCTCGGCAAACCGTTGCTCCGTCTGCGCATCCGCAATCAACCCGTCGTGCGCGCGCCAACGTTCCGCACGGATCCCGAGCGTCGTGCGCCAACGCTCCGCGATACGCCACGTGTCCTGCAGGTAGATCCCGTGCAGCTCGGTTTCCCCCTCGAAAGCCGAAACGCGCGAATTCGCGGCGCCTTCGATCCAATCCGACGTGGCGAACACGCGCGTACGCAGTCGGCTTGCGAGCCGCTGATAGCCGACTTCGACCAGGTGCGCGCCGTGCAATCCTTCGGGTCGCCATGTCGCGCGCAGCGACAACGTGTTCCAGCCCGTACCTTCCTGATCGGCAATCGTGCCGGCCCCATGCATCGATGCACTGGAAACCGCGACGCTTGGCGAGCGGATCTCGTCGCTCGCGTAGTCGTACAGACTCGCCGCGATCTCCCAAGCGAATACCTCCTCGTCGGCCTTCAGGGTCAACCCGTGCATGAAATGCTCGAGTCGAGCGCGGTTCGGCGCGAAGTCGCTCGGCAATATCGTGTAGCGCATCCCGTCGATATTGACCGCCCGAGGCGCGGCAGACCCGAGCTCGCCATAAACAGGCTGGCCGTTCTCATCGCGCAAGAAAGATTCGACGTGTCGGACCCCGTCGTTGAACCACAATCCGGCCGTGTAGCTCGCGCGCATCGAAGGCGTAATGTCGTATGCCACTTTGATCTTTGCATGATCCTGTACGACCTCGTTTCGATTCGTCGCACCGAGCAGCCACCAGCTTTGATTGCGCGGATTCTTCCCGGCAATGGCGCCCGTCACGACAGGTTCGTCTGTCGCCGGCGTCGTGCTTACGAGCTTGTTCGCAAAGCTGAGCGGATGACTGTTGCTTTCGAGACGGTTGTAGTTGAGCCACCAAGACCACTTGTCGTGGCGTGCGCCCAGGGATGCGCTCCCTTGGAATCCGCGGTAAGTGTCTTCGCGACCGTACATGGTGAACGGCTGAGCGAACGTCGCGACTCGCACATGCCCTTCGAATTCGCTCGGCATGCGAGTCACGTAATCGACGACTGCACCGACCGAGTTGCCGGGATAGGCCGCAGAGAACGGCCCATAGAGAACATCGACGCGCTCGATTTCCTCCGGCGTCACCATGCCCCAGCGCGGCGTGAACGTGATGCCGTTGCCGAGCAGGTTCGACAACAGGATGCCGTCGGCGTAGACGAGCGAACGCGCACTATTGCCCGTTCCCGATGCGCGGCTGGCCAAGACGGCGTGATCGTAGTCGCCGATGTAGCGCTTGCGGACGAGCAGGCTGGGTAAGTACTTCAACGCATCCTCGGCATCGGTTGCGTTGATCGCATCCGCAATGTCTTGCGCATCGATGCCCTCGATCGTCGTCGGAATTTGGGTCGGCAATGATGTCGGACGCTTACCGATGACGGTCACCGTCCCCAATGTTCGCAGCGGAGCCTCCTCCGCAACGGCGCACGCTGCGGCCAGCGATACGAACGCGGCCGGCAGCCAACTGTGTACTCTCATGATCGGAACTCCGGCGCAGCTTCTCGGCTGCGCGTCGAATGCTCACGGACGAAATCCGTGCGAATCGGACGGTTCCAATGCAATGCAGGCCGCGAGCGCGTCGCACGCCCGCAAGCTGGAACGGTCCGGCCTTGGAGTTACGAGAGAATCGAGGGCGGTCCGCGAATGCGGATTCGCGTGACGGGAGCGGATGGAAGAATCGGCAGATCGGCTGCATCGAACACACCGATTTGCACGAGCGCAACCGGCGCCAGGACGAGCGCGGGTGCGCCGGAAATCGTTGTTCGCGTCAGCGCATACGGACACGAACCCGATGCCGCCGCGTCGCCATCGCCCTGCAGGTCTCCATGATCAGCGTGATGGCCTGAATGCGCCGCACCATGGTGAGCCTGCGTTTCCGCACGCGACAGCAGATCTACGATGCGCGAGGACTGTACCGGGCAGAAATCGACCGTGATTCCATTCGCACCGGCGGAATACATGAACCCGACCGGCACGAGCGCCTGCGCCACCAGGAAGGGCAGCACCCAAAGCAGGCATCGTTTGTAAAACCGTCGGGCCATGGAAGCGTACGAGCAGAGTCAGAAGCGAACCATGAGATGTCCGGCCGCTGAAGTCAATTCGCTTGCTCTAGCTTTTCATTTCTAGATTCTTCGTACCGATTCCGCCGTCCGGGCCGAGCTCTCCTTCCCATTTTGCGACGACGGCCGTCGCGACGCTGTTGCCCACGACGTTCGTCGCCGAGCGACCCATATCGAAGAATTGATCCACGCCGATCAACAAGAGCAGGCCGGCCTCCGGAATGTTGAACTGAGGCAGCGTGGCCGCGATCACGACCAGCGACGCGCGCGGCACGCCGGCGATTCCCTTCGACGTCAGCATGAGGATGGCGACCATCACGATCTGCTGCGTGATGGACAGCTCGATGCCGTACACCTGGGCGATGAACATGATCGCGAACGTGCAATACATCATCGAGCCGTCGAGGTTGAACGAATAGCCGGTCGGCAGCACGAAGCTCGCGACGCGGTTGCTGATCCCGAACCGCTCGAGCTCCTCCAGCGTCTTCGGATAGGCCGCCTCGGAGCTTGCAGTCGAGAACGCCAGCAACACCGGTTCTCGGATCCGGCGCATGAGCCGCAGGATCGAAGGTCCGACGATGAACCATCCGAGCACGACGAGCACGACCCACAGAATCGCGAGCGCAATGTAGAACTCGCCGATGAACAATCCGTACACCCAGACGATGCCGAGACCCTGCTTCGCGATCGTGCCGGCCAGAGCACCGAACACGGCGAGCGGCGCCGCCATCATCACGTACCCGGTGACCTTGAGCATGATGTGGGCGACCGCATCGAGTGCATCGAGCACGATCTTGCCCCGTTCCCCGAGCGCCGCCGTCGCCGTACCGAAGAACACCGAGAACACGACGATCTGCAGGATCTCGTTGCGCGCCATCGCATCGATGATGCTCGTCGGGATCGTATGCGTAATGAAACCCTGCAGAGACAGTGCAGAGGCTTCGACGTTTGCGGCCGCGTTCTCTTCCGGCAGCGGTAATTGCATGACGGCGCCGGGCGCGAACAGCTGCACGAGCACGAGCCCGAACGTCAGCGAAATGAGCGAGGCGAAGATGAACCAGCCGAGCGACTTGGCGCCGACGCGTCCGAGCATGGCCAAGTCGCTCATCTTGCCGATGCCGACGACGAGCGTCGCGAACACGAGCGGCGCGATGATCATCTTGATCAACCGCAGGAAGGCCGTCGGCAGGAGCTCGACGATCTCGGCAAACCGGGCGCTCGAATCGCCGAACTGCGCGTTGACGACGTAGCCGCTGGCGATGCCCAACAGCAGCGCCACGACGATCCACATCGTCAGACGATTCGATCGCATGTCCTACTCGATGCTACGCGACAGGAGTGTCTTCATACGAACGCAATCAGCAAACCGCCGAGCACGATTCGATACCAGGCGAAAACCGTAAACCGGTGCGTTTGTACGTAACGCAACAACCACTTCACCGCAATGAAGGCGACGATGGCGCTCACGATGAATCCGACGGCCAGCTCTCCCCAAGGTTCATCGCCCGCCTGACCTTCCGCGTACAGATCGAAAGCTTCATAGGCAGTCGCGGCGAACATCGTGGGGATACCGACCAAGAACGAAAACTCCGCCGCCGCAGGACGCGAAGTCATTCCAGCGAGCATCGCTGCAAAGATCGTCGCTGCCGAGCGCGAAGTCCCTGGAAACACCGCGGCGAGAATCTGACCGATGCCGACCCAAAATGCGACGTTCCAAGTGAGCTCTTCGCGCGGAGGCTGGCGCGCCGCATACCACTCGACGGCGAAGATGACGAAACCTCCGATGATGAGCGCGAGCGCGACCGGCGCGACCGTTTCGGGCAGCTCGAGCCCCAGCTGCTTGGCGACGAATCCGCCCACGACGGTGATTGCGAATGCGAGCAGGAGCTTCAGCAAGTAGTCGCGGTTCTCGGGACGCGACAAGTGCACCGTCATGTCCCAGAGCCGACGCCAATAAATCACGACGACCGCCAGGATCGCACCTGCTTGGATCGCGACATTGAACAGATCCGAGCGCCGGTCGAGCCAATGCTGCGCGATGAGCAGGTGGCCCGTGCTCGAAATGGGGAGAAACTCGGTGATGCCCTCGATGATGCCTAGCAGGATGACCTGCAGTAATTCGTTCACTCGCGTCGTGCCTTCTTGTCGTCCAAAGGGCGAATCATACGGGGTCGACGGACCTGGGAATACCGGATGATGCAAGGAAAGGGCCGTCTCGACGCTTGAAGGCGGAGGGATGCCGACGTACCGCCGGCAACAGCACTCGAACCGATACGCCAGCGAGCAGTCCGCTACACTTCCGGCCCACATCCGAACCGGAGTGCCTCGATCGATGGCCGCGACGAAATCGATACCGACAGGATTGGCGCTGCTTCTTTGCTGCCTGTCCGCGGCACTCTATTTCCTCACGTTTCTCGATTTCGATCTGTACCCCCTGATCTGGTTCTGTTTCGTGCCCGTATTGATCGCGATACGGCACGCGACGCTCACTCGCGCGCTTTGGCTCGGGATGGTTTTCGGCACGCTGACCAATGCCGGCGGCTATTACTGGGTCATCCACACGATCGAGACCTTCGGAAACATGCCGTTGCCGGTCGCGTTCCTGGGTTACGTCTTGTTGTGCGCATATCAAGGCTTCTTGATTGCGCTCGCGATGTGGCTGGTCCGCGGTGCCGAACAACGCCTCGGAGTGTCTCCGGTTTGGAGCTTGCCCGTGGCGTTCACAGCGCTCGAAGTTGCCTATCCCCTGCTCTTCCCGAGCTACATCGGCAATTCGCAGCTCGAGTTCACGACCCTGACGCAGATCGCGGACGTGACCGGCATGTCCGGCCTCACGCTGTTGATCGGGCTCGTCAATGGAGCTGTATGCGAGCTGATCTGCTCGCGCATGGAGTCGCGGCGTCCGGCTTGGCCGCGTCTTGCGATACCTGCAGCGGCCTTCATCGCGACGCTCGTTTATGGCGCGATTCGCCTGCCGCAGGTCGAGGCGATGACTGCGAATGCGCCGAAGATCACCGTCGGGCTCGTACAGACCAACATCGGCGCGCAGGACAAGGCGGCCGATCCGGAAGAATTCGTGACTCGACATCGTGCGATGTCGAAGGCGCTCGTCGCGGAGCGCCCCGATATCGACCTCGTGATCTGGCCTGAGTCCGCATACAACCGGTTACTGTGGCGCGCGGACCGAAATGTTGCCGACGAGGTGATCGCAGACCTCGGCAGACCTCTCTTATTCGGTGCGCTTACTTACGATCCTGCGGACGATCCTCGCGGGAGCCACATCTACAACAGCCTGCTGCTCGCATCTTCGTCGGGCGAAGTGCTGGCCGTCTACGACAAGATCGAGCTGCTCGTCTTCGGCGAAACCTATCCCTTCTCCTCGACCCTGCCTGCGCTCGATCGCATCTTCGGTACGAACTGGTTTACGCGCGGCACTTCTCTCGATCATTTGCGGCTCGGCGATCACTCTTTTCTACCGCTGATCTGCTATGAAGACATCCTGCCCTCGCTGGTTCGCCGCATGTGGCGCCACGCAGGTCCCGCCGATGCGCTCGTCAATGGCACGAACGATTCCTGGTACGGCGACACTGCGCAACCGATGATTCATCTAGCGCTTGCGAGCTTCCGCTCGATCGAAACCCGCCGCGCGTTGATTCGCTCCACGAACACCGGCATCAGCGCCATCGTCGATCCGGCAGGACGTATCGCGCATCGCACCGGTCAATGGACGCGAGAGACGCTGGTCGCCGAAGTCCCCTTGATCAAGGACGGCTCATCGACCGTTTATATGAAGATCGGAGATGTGCTCGGCTGGACTTGCGTCGTCCTCACCGCATTCGGCGTGTGGCGCGGCTGGCGCACACGAAAGAACGCTTGATTGGTAATGCTCGATCGGCGACGTTTCAGCCGCAACAGCTCCCGCTGCCCTCGCTGTCAGCTGTCAGCCGTCAACTATCGACTGTCAACTCACAGCGGAGCTACGCTTCGTCGTCCTTGGGTTCGATGTCCTGCGGCGTAATCACGCGCAGCGTTTCCAGGCGCCGCCGATCGGCGCGCAACACTCTGAATTCCAACCCGCCGAGCGTGAACGTCTCGCCGCGACGAGGCAAACGACCGAGCAGATTGATGGCAAGACCGCCGATCGTGTCGAACTCTTCGTCGCTGAACTCCGTGCCGAAATAGGCATTGAAATCCTCGATCGGCGTTTGCGCCCGAACCGTGAACTGACACGCGCCTTCCTTGCGGATATCCAGCTCGTCGTCGACGTCGTATTCGTCGCCGATGTCGCCGACGATCTGCTCGAGCACGTCTTCGATCGTAACGAGCCCCGAAACGCCGCCGTATTCGTCGACGACGATCGCCATGTGATGATGACTGACGCGGAATTCCTTGAGCAGCACGTTCAAGCGCTTGCTCTCGGGAATGAAGACGACGGGCCGCAGAACTTCCTTGATGTCGAAATGCTCGCCGCCGCCTTCGGCGAAATAGCGCAGCAAATCTTTGGCGAGCAAGATCCCCACGACTTGATCGCGATCCTCGCCGATGACCGGGAAACGCGAGTGACCGGATTCGATCACGACAGGCAGGATCGCTTCAGGACGGTCGTCGCGATTGACGATCACCATTTGCGAGCGCGGCACCATGATGTCGCGCACTTGCATCTCGCTTACTTCCAGCACGCCTTCGAGCATGTCGTAGGCGTCGGGATCGACGATGCCGCGGTCCCTCGCCTGCTTGAGGACCTCGACGAGCTCCTCGATGTCGCGCGGCTCGCTACTGAACGTATCCGTAATACGCCGCAGCCACCGCCCGGTGCCGCCGTTGCGATCAGCCATAGGGGTTCGCATAACCGAATTGAGAAAGAATCTTTACTTCGCGGGATTCCATCGCCTTCGCATCGCGATCGTTCTCGTGGTCGTATCCCAAGAGGTGCAACACGCCGTGAACGACCATGTGTGCCCAGTGCGCACGCGCATCCTTGCCCTGCTCTCGCGCCTCGCGCGCCACCACCGGCGCGCAAATCGCCAAATCGCCCAGCTCCGCTGGGGCATGGGGCGTGAGGCGTGGGGCTCGGGATAAGCCGAAACCGTGGCGACCAAACTTCATCTTCCCCAAGTTCCGAGCCCCGAGCCCCGAGCCTTCGTAAGGAAACGAAAGCACATTCGTCGGCTTGTCCTTACCTCGAAACGTGCGATTGAGCGCGCGGCTCTCGGCCGCACCGACGATACGGATCGTAAGCGGCAAAGGAGGGGTGCTCGGCTTCGCTGCGGCTTGAAACGCGAGATTCGCCCAGCGTGCCAGAGAACGTGCATGAGGCACGCCGGCACGTCGGGTCGCATATTGGACCGTGACCGGAAGACGCGGCGGACTACTGTGCGAGGACATTTCAGATCGAGCGGTCAACGATCGCTGTCGCCGCCTCCGCAATCGGGTTCGTCGTGGCGCGCTTCGTACGCTTCGACGATCCGCTGCACGAGCGGATGGCGCACCACGTCCTTCGAAGTGAAGTACGTGAAGGCGACACCCGGAACGCCGGGCAGCACTTTCATGACATGACGCAAACCGGACATCTGGTGCTTCGGCAAATCCGTCTGCGTCACGTCCCCCGTGACGACGGCTTTCGAGCCGAAGCCCATGCGCGTCAGGAACATCTTCATCTGCTCGACCGAAGTGTTCTGAGCTTCGTCGAGGATGATGAAGGCATCGTTCAAGGAGCGTCCGCGCATGAACGCAAGCGGCGCAATTTCGATCACTTGCCGCTCGATCGCACGCGCCACGCGGTCGAAGCCCATCATGTCGTAGAGCGCGTCGTACATCGGGCGTAGATACGGATCCACCTTCTGCGCCATGTCACCGGGCAGGAAACCGAGACGCTCGCCAGCTTCGACGGCGGGTCGGACGAGGACAATGCGCCGGACACGATCGGTCTGCAGCGCTTCGACGGCACACGCAACGGCAAGATAAGTCTTGCCCGTTCCCGCAGGACCGATGCCGAAAATGAGATCGTGGGTGCGAATGTTGTGCAGGTATTGCCGCTGATTGGGTCCGCGGCCGCGGATTCCGCCGCGATGCGTCTGAATCGTGATCTCATCCGGCGAACGCGCGACGACGACGGGCGATGGGGACTCCATGCGGACCTGCTGAAGCGCAAGATGCACTCGCTCCGGTGTCAACGATTCGCTGGCGGACAACTCGAACAAGCGACGAAGAACGCGTTCGGCTGCAGCGGCCGCCTCTTCCGGGCCGGAAACTTCAACCCAGCCGCCGCGGCGGCGCACATGGACGCCGAGACGTTCCTCCACGTGCCGAAGGTTCTCGTCCATCGGCCCTACGAAGTTCGCAAGGCGGTTGTTGTCGACAGGGTCGAACGCAAGATCGCGCGTGGCGACAGACGTACTCATCAGGTTGTTAGACCGCGAATCGCGGACCAAAGAAGGGCTTGAAAGCTCGCGCGCTGCGCATCGGCCGAAGCGGTCTTCGGCGACGGCGGCAGCAAACTAGCAGTTCGTGACATCTCGTTTCGGAGGGCTTCTCAATTTCCGCCCATGGCCAACTTGGGGGGCGTTGCGGCATCGACAAGTCGCCCGCGCAACGAGTTCGGCAGCGCCTCGGTGATGAGCACGTCGGCAAAGCGGTTGATCAGGCTCGGCGGCCCATCGAAGTTCACCCAGCGCATGTTTTCGGTTCGGCCCGCGAGCTGCCGCGAGTCCTTTTTCGACGGACGCTCGACGAGCACGCGCTGCACGGTGCCCACCATGCGTTTGCTGATCTCCATAGCTTGCGCGTTGATGCGCGCTTGCAGGGCGGCCAAGCGGCGCTGCTTCTCTTCGTACGGCACATCGTCGGGCAGCGACGCGGCAGGCGTGCCTGGGCGGCGGCTGTAGATGAAGCTGAACGATTGATCGAAACCGACGTCCTCGATCAATTTCATCGTGGCCTCGAAGTCCCGCTCGGTCTCGCCGGGGAAGCCGACGATGAAGTCCGACGAGATACTGATGTCCGGCCGGACGGCGCGGAGCTTGCGAATCTTCTGCTTGTATTCGAGCGACGTATAGCCGCGTTTCATCGCCATCAAGATGCGATCCGAACCGGATTGCACGGGCAGATGCAGGTAGTTCGCAAGCTTCGGTACGTCGCGATAAGCCTCGATCAGCGAATCCTTGAACTCGACGGGGTGCGAAGTCGTGAAGCGAATCCGCTCGATGCCGTCGATCTCGGCAACGTAATAGATGAGCGTCGCCAAATCGCACAGCGTTCCGTCTTCCATCGGGCCGTTGTACGCATTGACGTTCTGGCCGAGCAGATTCACTTCGCGAACGCCCTGGTCGGCAAGGCTCCGGATCTCGGCCATGACCGATTCGAAGGGACGACTGACTTCCTCTCCGCGCGTGTACGGCACGACGCAGAAGCTGCAGTACTTGCTGCAGCCTTCCATGATCGAAACGTACGCCGTCGCGCCTTCTGCACGAGGCTCAGGCAGCGCATCGAACTTCTCGATCTCCGGAAAGCTCACATCGACCACCGCGCGGCCGTGAGTCTTGAGCTCCGCGATCATTTCCGGAAGCCGATGCAGCGTCTGGGGCCCGAACACCAGATCCACGTACGGCGCCCGCTTGGTAATGCCCTCGCCTTCCTGGCTCGCGACACAGCCGCCCACACCGATGATCAGCCCGGGCTTCGCCTCCTTGAGACGACGCCATCCGCCAAGCTGGGAGAACACTTTCTCTTGAGCCTTTTCGCGGACCGAGCAGGTATTGAGCAGTAAGAGATCCGCCTTCTCGGGGTCGTCGGTGACCTCGTAACCGCCCGCTTCCCGAAGTACGTCCACCATCTTGGCGGAATCGTACTCGTTCATCTGGCAGCCGAAGGTGCGGATATGAACGAAAGGCATTGAGTTTGCAGTCTACCCGGCGTCAGGCAACGGTCCGAAGGGGGCGCAAGAATACTCCCGAACGCCGGTTTTGCCAGCGGTCGAGTCCGATTTTGAGAACCAGAACAAGTACTTAGGATGCGAGAGTTTTTGCGCCGCGGCCAGCTAGAACGGAATGTCGTCATCGAAACCGCCGTCATCCGGAGGGCTCGACCCGACGGCACGTTCGTCCTGACGGGGAGCTCGGCTCTCGCCCATACCCGCTCCGCCGGCTGCACCGCCCCGGCCGCCGAGCATTTGCATGTCGCGGGCGACGATCTCGGTCGTGTACCGGTCCTTGCCGTCCTTGTCCTGCCACTTGCGGGTCCGCAGGCTCCCTTCGATGTACACCTGCGAGCCTTTGCGCAGGTATTCAGCGGCGATCTCCGCCAATTTCTCGAACATGACGATGTTGTGCCATTCCGTGCGCTCCTGTTTGTCGCCGGTCTGGCGGTCGGTCCAGGTCTCGGAGGTGGCGATGCTGAAGCTCGTCACCGGCTTGCCGTTGGGCATGTAGCGGGTTTCCGGATCCTTGCCCAGATTGCCGATGAGAATGACTTTATTGACTCCGCGAGCCATAGCATCTCCCCAAACCTCGAGAAGGAACGGATTGTAGACGGGTGCGCGCGCAGCGGCAGCAGATTAATTGGCGCACAGCGCTGGAAATGGACGCTGCGCTGAGGGGCCCTGGGCTGAGCGCTGGGCTCGAGGCTCGGGGCTCGGCGTAGATGACGGCGACTCATCTTCGTCACGGGTTCTCAGGACGCGTTGCATCCGCGAACATTCGCACCACGTTCGACCATCCTGCGACACGTCCCAAGCCCCGAGCCCATGTCTTCCTCCTCCATCGTCATCCGCGGCGCCCGCACGCATAACTTGCGGAACATCGACCTGGAGCTGCCGCGCGACAAGCTGATCGTGTTCACGGGCCTGTCGGGGTCAGGCAAGTCGTCGCTCGCCTTCGACACGATTTACGCAGAGGGCCAACGGCGCTATGTCGAGTCGCTCTCGGCGTATGCACGGCAATTCCTGTCGGTGATGGAG
>DATCLP010000717.1:0-1730 GCA_036563855.1 Steroidobacteraceae bacterium
ACGCTAGCGCGGCGACAACACCGAAGAACCGTAAGAAGAAGCGGTGGCCATGTTCGGTGGTCTCCGCGAACGACTGTCGTGACGACATGCTATCTCCCGGAGTTGCTTGACGCTCTGACTGTCGCCCTTCTTGCCAGAGCCCAGAGCCCTTTACGTGCTATTCGCCCTCCGGCACCGGCGGCGGTCCGGGCGGTAGATAGGCTTCGAATTTCACATTGCCGCGCTTCTTCTCGAATTCGGCGCGTACTTCCCGCAGGGCTGCGGAATTTTCGTAGAGGTCGACCATGGTGGCTGCTAGCACTTTCGCGGCGACGAGCATGCCTTTGTGGCCGATCGACATGCCGCCGGTCGCGACGACGGGCCATGCATGCCACGGCGTGTCTTTCGGTGCGGTGACGACGCTGAGATTCAGCGTGGGAACGACCCAGCTCACATCGCCGACGTCTGTCGAGCCGCCTTCCTGCGGTTGGTTCTCGAGCGGGTGAATCGATGTATCCAATCCGATCGCGGGCACGTTCGTCGCTTGTTGAATCTTCTTCGCGAACTCGTGCTCCTCGCTCGTGAACTTCGGCGCGCCGATCCAACGCAAATTCGCGTCGAGTAATCGAGCGCCCGTCATGTTCGTCAGCATTTCCCAATTGCCGTTTTGAATCGTGAAGGTGCTCGATGTCTCGGTCATCAACGCGGCACCTTCGGCGATCTTGCGTAAGCGAGCGACGAGGCTCTCGAGCTCCTTGCGTTCCCAATCGCGTGCCCAAACCCAGACCTTCGCATAGTCCGGCACGATGTTCGGCACGTTGCCTGCCCGCTCGATCACGTAGTGCACGCGCGAGCTTTGTTTCATGTGTTCGCGCATGAGATTCACGCCGTGAGCGAAGGCTTCCGCCGCGTCGGCCGCGCTGCGGCCGTTCCAAGGATCGAGCGCAGCATGGGCCGCCCTGCCTTTGAACTCGACGACAGCGTCGATGATCGCTTGCGTGCTCGTCGTGTCCGCGTGCGTCCGATCGCTCGGATGCCAGGCGAACATCGCATCGACGTCGTCGAAGACTCCGTCGCGTGCCATATACGTCTTGCCGCCGATGGCTTCTTCGGCGGGCGTGCCGTAGAAGCGGACTGTGCCTTTCAATTTGCCCGCGGCGATTTGTTCTTTGATGGCAAGCGCAGCACCGAGGCTCGCCGCGCCGAACAGGTTATGGCCGCACGCATGTCCGGCAGCGCCTTCGACGAGCGGGCTTTGCTCAGGGATCGCCTTCTGCGATGCGCCGGGCAGTGCGTCGTATTCGCCCATGATCGCAATGATGGGCCTGCCGCTGCCGTAGCTTGCGACGAAGGCCGTCGGCATGTTCGCGATGCCGCGCTTGACCTCGAACCCTTGCTGCTCGGCGAAATCCGCAAGTGCCTTTGCGGAACGGTGCTCGCGCAAGGCGGTTTCAGAGAACGCCCAGATTCGATCGGAAAGGTCGGCCAGCTCTCCAGCGTGCCGATCGACGGAAGCGACGACCGCGCGCTTCGCAGCGCTTTGCTTTGCCGCATTGGAGGCGGCAGGTGCTATGGCCCACGCAGCTACAACAAAGACCAAGATGACGCGCATCGACATGGCGAGTCCCCAAGGCGCGAAGGCGCCGGGGCGAATCATACCTGTACGGGCCGGTGGCGTGATTCGTCACCGAGACTCGCGATTGTCGACGACGCGCCCTTCGATCGTGGCGGTATCCGCAACGGTCATCGCG
>DATCLP010000718.1:0-2816 GCA_036563855.1 Steroidobacteraceae bacterium
ATTGCCGCCTCCTCCGACATGCTCAGGCCGATGCCGCCGTATTCCTCGGGAATCGACAAGCCGAATAGCCCGAGTTCGCGCATTTCCTGCACGATTTCCGCCGGCACTTCTTCGTCGCGCTCGACTTGATCCTCCGCAGGGATCAGACGTTGATCCACAAAGCGCCGCACCGATTCGCGCAGCAATTCGAAAGTCTCGTTATCCATGGCCCTTTCCAGAAATTCGTGTTCAGGAAAATTCGACGGTCGCCACCATTGCTACCTCACCGTCGCAACGCACAGCGCGGTACTCGCCCTCGACTTCCCCGACGACCAAACGCACCGGTTGAGAAACGAACAAAGGTGCCTGCGCACGAAATGTAAACACGCGAGGCGTGCGATGCGTCCGCGAACGAGCGTAGCCGAACAGTCGTGCTGCAGTGAAAGGGGCGTGTACGACGAGGCTCGGATAGCCTTCCACTTCGGTCGCGTAGCGCAAGTCGTAATGAATGCGATGAGCGTTGAAAGTCGCAGCCGAAAAACGGAACAGGTCCACAGGCCCCGGATTCCAGAGTTCGCCTGCGTCGCCGCGCCACGCCCCTTCCGCTTCGACCACGTGCGGCACACGACCACCCGCTGCCCGGTAAACCATGGTCTGCTTCTCCTCGATGCAAGTGCGCTGCGCTTGTTCGAGACGACGTTCGACTTCGACGAACACGAGATCGCCGCTACGACCGCTGCGATGTCTTACATCGGCAATCGTGCTCGTCAGCGTCGCGTGCCCATCCAATCGCGGCGACGCGTGAAAACGAATCGAAGCGGCTGCAAACATGCGTCTCGGGAGCGACACGGGAGGGAGGAAACCGCCGCGCTTGGGATGCCCGTCTTCGCCGATGTCAGACGCGGCGACGGTCGGCAAAAACCAAGCCCAATGACCGAGCGAGGGCATCGAATCCTCGACGGCGGCTTGCTCGCCGATCGCGACCGCGTATCTGCGAAGACTCTCGATGTCGAGCCTTTGCTCGCGCATCTCCTGGCGGCCGATCCACTCGCGCCAGTGAGCCAGATCGGCACTCGCGAATGGCGCGGTCATACCTGGCTCCCCGCAATGATGCGACGATCGTGCAACCGTCCGATCTCCGCAGCCGACAGCCCCAGAACATCGGCCAGCACCTCATCTGTATGTTCGCCCAGCCTGGGAGCAGGAAGCACCGCGCTGCGCTCGACACCACTGACCGATGCCGCAGGACCGGACGCGGGATAGCGCAGACCGCTCGGATGCACGATATCCTGGAACAAGGGATTCTCGGTGAACAATCGCTCATCCTGCGTCGCCGCTTCGTACAGCGTGCGATAGCGCGCCCATGTCACGCCACCAGCTTCGAAAGCCGGCTGAAGCGAATCCAAGCTACGCGCGGCGAACGCAGCTTCGAATAGCGGGAACAATCGGTCGCGATATCGGAATCGCGTGCCCTCATCGGCTGCGAACGAGACGCCCAACTCCGCCTCCAACTCGGCAACACGCGTTTCGAGGTCCAGCGTCTTCAGCAACGCGCTCCATTGCCGAGGCGTGATTGCCACGACCATGACGTGCTGACCATCGGCCGTGACGAAGTCGCGGCCGAACGCACCGAACAAGTCGTTGCCCATACGCGGCCGATCGGTGCGAGACACCAGCACTTCGGCAAGCATGCCGATATGACTAAGACTGGATGCGACCAGATCGGACAGCGGCACTCGAACCTCGCATCCCCTGCCGCAGGCTCGACGCTCGCGCTCAGCGGCCACGAGCGCGAATGCTGCGTATGCGCCCGCAAGCAGATCCCACGCGGGGAGAACGTGATTGACGGGTCCTTTCGCATCCGCCGGTCCGGTCATCCAAGGGATCCCCGATGCGGCGTTGACCGTATAGTCGACGGCCGGCGCGCCGTCGGCCCAGCCCATCACTCGCACGCAGATGATGTCGCTGCGCGCTGCCTTGAGCTTTTCGTACGAAAGAAAACCTTTCACGGGGTAATTCGTCACGAAGAGCCCAGCACACTCGCCAGGTGCCGCCGCCAACTGCGTAACAAGGTCTCTCCCCTCCGGCGAAGACAAGTCGATAGCAACCGACTTCTTTCCCTTGTTCAGCCCCTCCCAGTACAGACTGGCGCCGTTGGGCGCCAAAGGCCAACGAAAGAAATCCGGACCGCCGCCAATGTTGTCGACGCGGATCACCTCCGCGCCCATCTGTGCCAGATGCAGTCCGCAAGACGGCCCCGCGATGAATGCCGCGGCCTCGACGACCCGCAGACCACTGAGCAACTTGTACATTGCAACGTCCCCTGAAAGCGCGGACCGCTCGTCACAGCTTCACCAGCATCCGACCGAGATTCTCACCGTTGAACAGACCGAAGAATGCATCCAGCGCGTGCTCGATGCCTTCGTGTACGGTTTGGATCTGTTGGAGCAAGCCTTGCTGGTACCACGAGGTTACATCGGCCAGAAATTCCGCTTCACGTTCCAGATGATCGAGAACGATGAAACCTTCCATTCGGATGCGCTTGACCACGGCATGCACGAGATTGCGCGGCGCCTGCGGCGCCTCGGTGCTGTTGTATTGCGAAATCATCCCGCAGAGCGCGAAGCGTGCGTGCGGATTGGCGACCGCGAGCGCCGCGTGCAAGTGCTCGCCGCC
Source organism: Steroidobacteraceae bacterium (assembly GCA_036563855.1). Lineage (GTDB taxonomy): Bacteria > Pseudomonadota > Gammaproteobacteria > Steroidobacterales > Steroidobacteraceae > Steroidobacter. The sequence goes on from DATCLP010000718.1 coordinate 2,656, forward strand.
AACATTGTCGAAATAAACATCAATGCCTTTGGGCGCTGCGCGCGCTAGCGCTTTCGTCAGATTCGGTTCCGCCTTGTAGTCGATCGCCGCGTCGACGCCGAGCGTTTCCAATAGGAATTTCGTTTTGCGTGGGCCGCCGGCGGAACCGATCACGGTGTGTC
>DATCLP010000719.1:0-4589 GCA_036563855.1 Steroidobacteraceae bacterium
CGTATGCGCGCGGCTTCGGCAAGCGCGCAGCGGACCTCGTCAACCTAAACTTCTGGACGATCATTGCACCGGAGGACCGCAAATACGTCGAGGAGCTCTTGGGACGCTTGAACCCGAGCAATCCAGAGATTCGTATCGAAAATCGGGTGCTTACGACGGAAGGAGTGCGGTGGTTCCTCTGGACGAATCGCGCGCTGGAATTCGACGAGCAGGGTCGATGCGTCGAGGCACAGTCGACCGGTGTCGACATCACCGACCGCAAAGCGGCCGAGAGTCAGCGCCAGCTGCTCATCGACGAGCTCAATCATCGTGTGAAGAACACGCTCGCTGTCGTGCAAGGCATCGCACAGCAGACCTTTACGCCGGACGCTTCGCCGATCGAAGCGCGCAACGCGTTCTATGGGCGGCTGGCTGCCCTCGGCGCTGCGCATGGGCTCCTCAGCCAACAAAACTGGGAGCGCGTCGATCTCGACCACCTGGTCCGCAACACGATCGAAGCGTCGGGCGCAGCAAAGGACCGCGTCACGGTCAACGGCACATCGGTTCTGCTCGAGCCTCGCCACGCACTGGCGATCGCGCTTTCTTTGCACGAGCTGACGACGAATGCGCTCAAGCATGGCGCACTATCGACGAACGGCGGCAAGCTCGACTTGTCGTGGAGCGTAAGTCACGACCCCGAACCGATTTTGCATTTCGAATGGCGAGAGCGCGATGGCCCCCCGGTGAAGGCTCCGACGCGACGCGGATTCGGATTGCTGATGATCGAACGTGCGCTTGCAAGCGAGCTGGGTTGTCGGGCACGCGTGGATTTTGCCCCTAGCGGCGTCCAGTGCTCGATCGAGCTGTTGCTGCATCAGCCGCGTCCAACCGGGAGCGGATCGTGACTGCGGTGCAAGGCAAGCGGATTCTCGTCGTCGAAGACGAGTTCTTCATCGCAACGACGACCTGCGCAATGCTCGAAGATCTGGGCGCACAGATTGTCGGTCCGGCGCTTACCGTGCCCGAAGCGCTCGAGCTGGCAAGCTCTCGAGAAATCGATCTCGCCTTACTCGACATCAATCTGCATGGACACAACAGCGCCTGTGTCGCCGACAAGCTCGCAGAGCGCGGCATCCCCGTCGTCTTCGCCACCGGCTACAGCTACGGCCAAGACAAGGACTCAACCGGCCGCTACATGCTCGCCAAACCCTTTACCCAGGAAAAACTCGCCGCTGTGCTCACGTGCGTGTTGGAACAAACCATGCAATCACACTCGTCCACCGCCGGATGAGCTGGCGTTACACGCGGAATTCCGAGGCGTTATAGCGGCAGCCGCTTCTTTGCGGTTTGCCATACGACAACAAGCGACCCGTCTCGATGACCGGCGATCGATCGCAGCGAGCATGGCTACGCTCTCGCAAGCAACCGCCCGCTCTGCGAGAGACATCGCAAATGTTTGTCGTCAGAAAAACAAATTTCCTGAGCGCACTGCTCAAGAACCGCCAAGACCCGCGACAACGATGACGCCGGATCGCTATCCTTCGGCCGCTCGGAGCGCCGCGCTTGCAGCGCTCACACAAGAACGATCGGGGGTTGCATGAATCGTCATTTGTTCGCCATCTCGATATTGGCGGCCTTGCTTTCCGCCTGCGCGTCGGCGCCGCCGAAAGAAATTGCCGGCGTGAAATGCGAATCGCCGCCGCCGCTGCATTGCCCGGACGCGAATTGTCCTGCAGAGCTCATTGCCAACCTTGGGAACGCGGTCGATCCGAAAACAGGACGCAAGTTCTTCCTGGACTACCCGTGCGATCTCAAGTCCGGCGAGAAAGTGACATTCGTGCTCAATCTGCACGGCGGAGGATCCATCGGCAATTGGCAGCGCCACTACTTTCCGATCATGGATCTCAAAGAGAAATATCGACTCGTCGTGGCGACGCCGAGCGGGATAATTCGCGCGTGGATGCCTGAGAACGACGACGCGCATCTACGCAACATCGTCGAGTATGTGTACGAGCAATTCGGCGCTGAGAACATCGAAGCGTTTTGGCTCGCCGGACATTCGCAAGGCGGGCAAACCTCGAACCGCCTCATCAATCAAGGTTTCTTCCGCGATCGCCTGACCGGTTGGGTCAGTCTGTCGGGCGGTCGTCTAGGCTCGAAGCGCGAAGAGATTCGCGCACCGATTCCCCGGAACCCCGGTGCCGATCCGCCGACCACGGGCAGGCCGGGCGGCGCGTCCGCTTCGAGCGGCAGCGGCACACCGCCGATGCGGCTCGTTGCCGACGCTTCGATTCTTCCCGACTTCCCCTTCTCTCACATCTACACGGCGGGCGAGCACGAATACACGCAGGCGGGTCCGCCGAAAGAGTCGAAGTGGGCGCAGAAACTAGGCTGCGGTCCCCAGACGCGTCGCCCTGACATCGTCGACACCAAGCCTGGATACGTCTACGACTCTCGTCCTCAACAGAACCCCAACAAGATTTGGGGACTGAAGCCGCGGCCAGGCACAGCTCAGGTTTACGTCTATCCGAACTGCAAGGACGGTCATGTCGTTGCAGACATCGTTCGCATGGACAAGGGTCATACCGAAGGGCTCGAACCGAACGTCACGGAAGAGATCGTCAAGCTGATGCTCTCGGCACGTAAGAAGTAGAACTTTGTGGACACCCACTTCCACCGAAGTGGGTGTCCAAACCGCGTTACGCAATTCAGTCACCGGCATTTACACGTCAGTTCACAGAGCGAAATGGAATACACTCACTCGATGCACTGATGTTTCGCGTGCGATCGAGGAGCGCGGCATGAACCGATTCACTGGCGGTTGCTTGTGCGGCGACGTTCGGCTCGAAGCCACCGGTCGACCGTACCGGGTTGGGCTTTGCCACTGTCTGGATTGCCGCAAGTTCCACGGCGCGCTCTTTCATGCGTCTGCCGTCTTCCCTGAAAGCGCCGTGACGATTCAGGGCGAAACGCGCGAGTACCGCGGTCGTTTCTTCTGTCCTCGCTGCGGCTCGTCCGTGTTCTCGCGCACCAACGACGAGATCGAGGTGAATCTGGGATCGCTCGACGCTCCCAATCAACTCGAGCCGACCTACGAACTTTGGACGATTCGCCGCGAGTCTTGGCTTCCGGCGTTTCCGACTATGAAGCTCTACGAGCGTGATCGCGATTCGACGAGTCGATACGAAGAATAGGCTGCGGCAGCGGCTCAAAGGCCTGTTTGCTTCAGCGCACGCGACACGAAGTACGCCGTCGGCCAACCCACGACCAAAATGTGAACGAACGCCGCGATGTGGATCTCTTCCAACGGGTAGATGCCGCGCCCTACAGCCGAGAGCGGCAAGATCACGTAGTTCATCGCCACGAGAAAGGCAACGCCGTAAAGAACGCCCAACACGATCCATTGCCGGGGCAGCCACTTCACCCGACTCAGAGTGAAATACAACAAAGCCGCCGCGACGAAGCAGATGAAGAAGTGCGACGCGATACCGATGGCGACCATGTCCGCTCCGCCATCGCGGCACCGGGGCCGAACCAGCCGCTGGCCACGAACTTCCACGGACGCGTCCATGAGTCGCCCGCCATCACGCTGCGGACAGTGGGATAGATGAAGTCTGCGAGCCCCGCGAAGAGGCCGCCGAGCAGGACGTCGCGAACGACCGAATTTATGCTGCGCCGAGCGTTCAATCCTGACCGCTCGCTGAGAGGCAACGTTGCCTAGGCAGGATCCACACCTGAGCTCCGCATGTGCGGAGCTCAGGTAGCTCGTAGGACTAGATTCCGAGAATCTTCTTCGCTTCAGCCAGCTTCTCCATGGATTCGCCATGATTGCCGGCCTTGTGGGCTGCTTCGCCTTCCTCACGCAGCTTCTTGACTTCCGCCAACTGCTCCGCGGAGAGCTTCGTTTCGCCGCTCGAGAGCGCGGCATCGATCGCCCGCATATCCATCGGGCAATGCCCGGCATAAGCCGAGATGCCGAATCCCAGGAGCGCGATTGCCATACCGACGACAGACTTGCGCATATCCATCCCTCTCTGGTGTGAGTTGAATCAGCAAGACAGCATCCGGAGTATGGCACGGATGCGGGCATTTTCGGGATCGCGCTTTGCGTGATCCGGGCGGGCAACCGCAATGAGTAGCCGTCGCGCGATTGCGACATCAACCGCGATGCAGCTTTCGCTCGAGCCGCGCCGCGCAATATGTACGAGCTCAATCGGAGGCCCACCACTCGGCGAACTCCTGCTGATCGATCAGTCCATCCTTATCCTGATCCACCTCGCTGAAGCCGATGCGCATCTCGAGATCCGACATCCCGGCCTCGAGTCCCTCGAGCATTTCCTTGAACTCCTCGAAGTTCACCTTCCCGTCGTGGTTGCGGTCGACGCGCTTGAACTCGCGGCGCAGCTCCGCTGCATCCGGTGAGAATCTCGAACCCTCGCCCGACATGACTCCTCCTTTATCGGTGTAATGCAGGCTTGCTCGCCCGTGCAGAAGCTCTTGGCCTGCCGCAGTATGTCCGTCGGAAGCGTAGGTCTAATTGGGAATGACCGCAGGTGTGACTTGTCCGCGGAGGGTAAGTAGAACCTATCTCAAGCGCAGGATCCGCAGTG
>DATCLP010000720.1:0-13410 GCA_036563855.1 Steroidobacteraceae bacterium
CCGTCGGTCCGACTCCGTATTACGAGAAATGGGTGGAGGCCTTGCGCGAAGGCGGCAAGGCGACGCTCAACGAAGAGCTGAAGTTTGCGAAATCGCAAGGCGCCGAACCCGAGTCGGTGCTCATCGATACGGTCGGACGGCGCGCTTCGGACGTCATCATCGAACAGGCAAAAGAGTGGCCGGCAGATTTGATCGTCATGGGCACGCACGGCAGACGCGGCGTACGTCGACTGTTGATGGGCAGCGACGCCGAGCTCGTCGTGCGCCAGTCGCCCGTGCCTGTGCTGCTCGTACGTGAGGAGCCGGAGGAGAGTTGATTCATGACCAAGACTTCTGCACTCGATGCACGCCAACTCGCGGCGCTGCTCATTTCAGGCGGCGTGCTCGTCGTCACCGCGATTTATTGGATCACTCAGATCCTCGGCGTCATCGAGCAGTTGAAACTGGCGTACGGTTGATCGTCGCGGGACGCATCAATCGAGCGCTTTGGTGATTTTCATCAGCCGCTCGGCGCTCGCGAGTTTCAAGCGAAATCCCAGGTGCCGAGCGAGCTCGAGCATCGGGCCGTTGTCCGGCAACACCACGCCGGTAAACGTCTTGATGCCGTGTGCCCGCGCGTACTCCTCCAAGCACTGCATCAGGCGCGTGGCCACGCCTCGCCCATGCCACGCATCCGTGACGGTGATACCGATTTCCGCAGATTCCGGGTCGTCGGTGACTGCATAGCGTGCAACGCCGATGAAACGCTCTGCATCGCCCTCGCCGACCGTCGCCACGAGCGCCACATGGCGGTGTCCGTCCACATCCATGAATTGATCGAGCATGTGTTTCGGCAAGTACTTGAGCGGCGTAAGCAACCGCAGATAGCGGGTGCGTTCGGACAAACCGGTGAGAAACTCGATCTCGCGCTGGCGGTCGCTTGCCGGATCGAGCGGACGGATCGTGATGGGCGTGCCGTCCCGTAGGACGCAGCTCGTCCTCCAGTCCGAAACCCCGCCTTCGGTTCGACCGGCCATCCCCTCACCGTCGGCCAGGTTTCTCCGTTGCTCACTGATTCTCGGATTTCGCGGCCGGCCGTTGGAGCTGCCACAAATAATCGGCCAAGCGCACGATGACGATGCGCGTCGCGCGTTCTGCATCCGGGTTACCGACATCGGCACGCGAAAAGTCCTCGCCCCACACGGGCATCGTGCGCGTGCCATGAGCGCCGATGACGTGCCGACCATCGATGATGCGCTCGACGAGATCCCGATCGAAGTAATTGTTGTGTCGCCGCGCAAACAGCGTCAGATCCGGCACTTCCACGTTCAGAGCCTTCGCGACCGGACCATCGCCCTGACCGGTCAGCCCATGACAAGAGGCGCAGTAACGTTCGTAGAGCTCTTTGCCGGATCTCGTCACATTGTCTGCAGCCAGCGAGGAAGTCGCAACGCCCATGAGGATGAATGCGAACATTGGCGCAGCAAACGATGTCGTTCTCATGGCGATCCTTTTCGGCAACGCTCGCACGGGGGCGTAGAGCGGTTGCCGATCATGGTCGTTGAATCGATCGTAGGTACTCGACCAGCCGATCGATCATCGCATCGGCCCGTGCCCGCTCGTTACCGTCGCGAGTCGACATGTCATAGAGCTGCCAACCCCACACCGGCATGTCGCGCGGCCCATGCGCACGACGGTCCGTACGCCCGTCGATGATCCGGCGCACATCCTCGGTCGGAAACTCGCCACCGTCGCGCGCAGCGATGCGCGTCAAATCAGGCGTATTCACCTTGAGCAACGGTGCAACCGGTCCGTCGCCTCGGCCTTCCACGCCATGGCAGCTCGAGCACAGGCGTTGATAGAGCTCCATGCCGGAGAGCGATTCGATATGCCGCGGCTGAGTGGATGCGCATCCGGCAACGATGACCGCAACCAGCAATACGAACAGCGTTAGCGACCTCATGTCTGCTCCAAACTCGAGTTTGTACAAGAATACTCCATGGCATCGTTCGGCCATATGAGTATGGAGCCGGATAACCGAAAGTCGTCTGCTCTCGACATGACGAGGGGCAACCTTGCGGCACGCAGATCCTATGTCGGGGCGCTGAGCTGCAAACCTTCAGCAAAAAATCCCAAACGGCCCTGCTGCGCGACCGACAAGAATCGATCTCATTTCGAAAGCGGACGAAAAATTACAGATCGAATTCGTCCCGGAAATCCGGCACGACCGTCGTCCAACGAAGCTCGCGCTCGAAGCGGGCGCGTAGCGCATCGCTCGCCGCCGGCTCACCATGCGTGACGAACGTCGTGCGCGGCGGGCGCGGCATCTGTCGCGCCCAGGCGAGCAGCTCGTTGGCGTCCGCATGCGCGGACATCGTTTCGAGCTGTACGACCTCGGCGCGCACCGGCACATCCTGACCGTGAATTCGCACGGTCGTCGCGCCTGCCGCGAGCGCGGCGCCGCGCGTGCCGCCGGCCTGAAATCCCGGCAGCAGAATCAAATTGCGCGGATCGGGTGCGAACACCTTCAGGTGATGAATGACTCGTCCGCCCGTGGCCATTCCGCTCGCAGAAATGATGATCATCGGCTCGCGGCGCTGATCGAGCGCCTTCGACGCTTCCGAGGTGTGCACGAGCCGTACCGATCGGCACACCGCCTGACACTCCCCCGGCGACAGGCGATGTTCCGCTGAAAACTTGAGGTAGAGCTCCGTGGCATCGATCGCCATGGGGCTGTCGAGATACACCGGCACGTCCGGCAAACGATGCTGAGCTTTCAGTTGCCAAATGAGCAGCATCAGCAACTGCGCACGTCCGACGGCAAAGCTCGGCACGACGACGACGCCGTTACGAGCGATTGCACGGCAGAGAGCTTCGGCCAGCGAATCCCGCATGTCCTCGGTCGGATGCGAGCGATCGCCGTAAGTCGATTCGATGACGAGATGATCTGCAGGAGGCGGAGGCGCGGGTTCTCGCATCAACGGATCGTTCGGACGGCCCAAATCGCCCGAAAAAAGAATCGACGTGTTGTGCGTCTCGACGCGCACGCTCGCAGCGCCGAGCACGTGACCGGCGCGCGAAAACTCGACGCGAGCGCCCGGCATCGGTTCGAATATCTCGCTGAGAGGCTTGGTCTCGAAGAATTCGAGCGACCGTTCGGCATCGAGCTGCGTGTACAACGGCAGCGCAGGATCGTGCTTCGAAAGCTTGTGCCGATTCTCGAATCGCGCCTGTTCTTCCTGAAGGAAGCCGCTATCCGGCAATAAGATCTTGCAGAGCTCGAAGGTCGCCGGAGTTGCATAAACCTTGCCGCGGAAACCCTGCTTGACGAGCAGCGGTATGTAGCCGCTGTGATCCAAATGCGCGTGCGTGAGCACGACGGCCTTGATCGTCGCCGCATCGAACGGCGGTCGTGCCCAATTGCGCAAACGCAGTTGCTTGTAGCCCTGGAACAGCCCGCAATCGACGAGCATCGCGTGCCCTTGCGCACGCACGAGATATCGTGATCCGGTGACCGTGTTCGTCGCGCCGAGAAAACGCAAACTTGTGGGAGAGTTGTTTGGCATAGCCGCATTCTACCGACGCTGAAGGCTGAAGGTAGAAGCGCGCTCGGAGCGCTCGTTCTCGCCCACGCCCCGCGCCCCGAGCCCCAAGCCCTACTTATCTCCTAGTGGAAACGTCGAACTGACCGACACAGCCGCACATCCGATACTGCGAACCTCTCATCCGGAGGTGCGATATGGCGAAGACGATGAAGGCTGCGGTGTTCGTGGAACCCGGACGCATTGCGCTCGATGAACGTCCTATCCCAGACGTCGGTCCGCTCGATGCACTCATTCGTGTCACGACGACGACCATTTGCGGCACGGACGTACATATCCTCAAGGGCGAATATCCAGTGCGCCGCGGTCTCATCGTCGGTCACGAACCCGTTGGCATCATCGAGAAGCTCGGCAGCGCGGTGCAAGGCTATCGCGAAGGCCAGCGCGTCATCGCCGGCGCGATCACACCGAGCGGTTACAGCAACGCGTGCCTAGCGGGTTGTTGCTCGCAGGATGGTGCCGGCACGAAGCACGGATGGAAACCGATCGGCGGCTGGAAGTTCGGTAACACCATCGACGGCTGTCAGGCCGAATACGTGCTCGTGCCCGATGCGATGGCGAACCTTGCGCCCGTACCCGATCACCTTTCCGACGAAGCTGTGCTCATGTGTCCTGACATCATGTCGACGGGATTCGCCGGCGCCGAAAGCGGCGGGATCAAGATCGGCGATACGGTTGCCGTGTTCGCGCAAGGACCGATCGGCTTGTGCGCGACTGCGGGCGCCAAGCTCATGGGCGCGACGACGATCATCGCCGTCGAGACCGTACCCGAGCGCGCCGCCGTCGCGAAACGTCTCGGAGCGGATCACATCGTCGACTTTCGCAAGACCGATCCGGTCGAGGAGATCTTGCGGATTACCGATGGCCGCGGCGTCGATGTTTCCATCGAAGCGCTTGGCACACAGCCGACCTTCGAGGCCGCCCTTCGAGTGCTTCGACCCGGCGGCACATTGTCGAGCCTGGGTGTCTATTCAAAGGATCTGACGATTCCGCTCGGTGCGTTCGCCGCCGGACTCGGCGATCACAAGATCGTGACGACGCTCTGTCCCGGAGGAAAAGAACGCATGCGTCGCTTGATGAACGTGATTGCATCGCAACGCGTCGATTTGCAGCCGCTCGTCACCCACCGCTTCAAGCTGGACGACATCGAAAAGGCGTACGAGCTGTTCGCGAATCAACGGGATGGAGTACTCAAGGTCGCCATTACGCCCTAGCGGACGTAATGGGCGAGTTGACAGTTGATAGTTGACAGCGAAGGAGCGCGCCAGCGCTGCGATCTCGTCGGCTCCCTCAAGTCAGGACCCGCACGGGCCGCATTAAGTACGCACTCTAACCGTCGCCCGTGGCCCGTAGCCCTCTTGCTGTCGCCTGTGGCCTCTGGCTAGCCCGCTTCGCCGAACTCTGCTGCATTCGGTAGCTGCAACGGAATTTTCAGGTAGCGAACCCCGTTCGACTCGGCGCGCGGCAACCGACCGGCTCGCACGTTCACCTGAATCGATGGCAGCAACAGCAGCGGAGGCGCGAGCGTCGCGTCCCTCTTCTTGCGCAATGCCACGAATTCACCTTCGTCGACGGGCCCGCCGACGTGGACATTGCGCTCGCGCTGTTCCTCGACCGTCGTCTCCCACGCGTAGTAGTCACGTCCGGGCGCTTTGTAGTCGTGACAAAGAAACATTCGGGTTTGCGCGGGCAGAGACAGGAGCTTCTTGATCGAACGATAGAGCGTGGCTGCATCGCCGCCCGGGAAGTCCGTGCGCGCCGTTCCGTAATCGGGCATGAACAACGTGTCCCCGACGAATACGGCGTCGCCGATCCGGTACGAGACGCATGCAGGCGTGTGTCCCGGCGTATAAATGACTTCCACCTCGAGGGCCCCGATGTTGAAACGCTCGCCATCTCCGAACAAATGGTCGAACTCGCTTCCGTCGCCGCTAACGTCATGGAGGTTGAACACCGGACGAAAGATTTGCTGTACCTCGCGTATGTGTTCGCCGATACCGACGCGGGCACCGGTCTCTTGCTTCAGGTAAGGCGCAGCTGACAAATGATCTGCATGGGCGTGCGTTTCAAGAATCCAAGCGATCTTCAGTCCTTCCTCGGCGGCGCTGTTCAAGATTGCGTTCGCGGATGCAACGTCGATTTTCCCCGACGAATGATCGTAATCCAGCACCGGATCGATGATCGCGGCCTGCTTGGTCTGTGGGTCGGACACCAAATAACTGATGGTGTTCGTCGGCTCGTCGAAGAATGCGCGGATGTTTGCCTGCATGACGGATTCCTCTCTGGTTGATTATTATTTTAGTGATCGCTAAATTAAGCGTCAACTAAATAAGGAAGGCCGTATGGCACTCAGCAAACGCGATCTGGCGAAAATGAGAGCGAATGCCCCGCAGGTGGCGACGCTCTTGCGAGCATTGGGCAACGAGCGAAGGCTGCTGATCCTTTGCACGGTGATCAGCGCCGGGGAATGCAGCGCGGGTGAGCTCGCCGAAGCAGTCGAGCTGAGCCCTTCGGCCGCATCGCAGCATTTGGCTCGAATGAAAGAAGAAGGCCTACTCGAGACCCGTCGCGATGCTCAGACCGTGCTGTATCGCGTCGCAGATCCGAACCTCAGCAAGATCGTCGGACTGCTCAAAGACATCTATTGTAAGTAGGAGCTCATCATGGATTTGCGAACCATCTCAGTAGAAGAGGCGAAGCGTCTCATCGACCGAGGTGCGCTGATCGTCGACATCCGCGAGCGGGACGAGTACGCGCGCGAACATATCCCGCAAGCGGTTTCGCGGCCGCTGTCTACGCTGGCAGCGGGCGCGCTGGAGACCGCCCAAGCGTCCCAGATCATCTTCCATTGCAAATCGGGTGCCCGTACAAAGAGCAACGCCGCGCGCTTGGCGTCTGCGGTGAGGTGCGAGGCCTTCATCCTCGAGGGTGGACTCGAAGCGTGGAAACGCGCCGGACTTCCGGTCCAGGTCGATCGCGGTCAGCCCCTGGAGCTCATGCGTCAGGTGCAGATCGCCGCTGGAAGCCTGGTTGTGCTCGGAATAGCCCTAGGCGCGCTGGTGTCGCCTTGGTTCTATGCGCTATCGGGCTTCGTGGGGGGAGGTTTGATCTTCGCCGGCGCGACTGGCTTTTGCGGTCTCGCTCGTCTATTACAGGTAATGCCCTGGAATCGCCAAATGAGCATGTGAGCGGCGAAACGCTCTCTTCAGTCGTAACCGCCGTCGTTTGTCAGGGCTTGCTCAAGCTGACATGAGGTCGGCCACTGCCGGCTCCTCGTGCCGCACGATCTCGATCTCGAGCTCGCGCTGAGCTTTCAGCGAATTCGCGATCAGGCAGCCCTGCTCTGCCTTCTCGAGCGCGCGACGACAGAGCTCTTCGTTCGCACCCGCATCGATACGCAGCTTCGCGCGCGTGACGAACTTCGTGAATTGAGTCACCCTGTCGACACGATCGAGCGTACCCTCGACGCTGCATTCCAACGATTGCCACGGGAGCTTCGACGCGCGCGCGACTGCGCGAAATGTCAGGATGAAACAGCTTGCAACAGCCGCCACGAGCAACGACTCAGGAGACCACTGATCGCCCGGGCCGTCGTACTCCTTCGGAGCCGCCGCGGCGAGCGTCGGTACACCTTCCGACGTAACCTCGAGATTGCCGTCGTCCGCACCGCTGGCGGCCACTCGATACACATGAGGGAGAGGTTGCATGATCAGCCCATGATGAGACGAAGGTTGCAGCTAGCGTATGGGCATACGTGCACCTTTACGCCCAGGACTTCCGCTTAAGCGCTCTCGGGAATGCACCGAAGGAACAGGAAGCGCATTCGTCCGTTGTTGAGTCGAGGGCGCTCAAGGGAAGCGACGTACCTCGTGCCCACGAAACTGCGTAGGTCGAATGTGCGCAAGCAAACGAACACGCGAACGAAGAGCAGTCGCACGCCTTGGTGGCTCGCCGGCGACGAGTCGTGCGCGCATTGCGGTCAACTGTATGCGCATGAGGTCGAGGTGCATTGTGCCGACTGCGATGCGCCGCTGTGTCCGCTCTGCGTCGTGACGTATCGCAAGCGCCGCGTATGTGCAGATTGTCTACCGAGGAAGCGCTGACGTGCCGCGCGCGATCTGGAGAGGCTCGCTACGGTTAGGCCGACGTCGAGTGCCGGTAAAGCTTTATTCGGCGGTCGAAGATCGCACCGTTCACTTTCGATTGCTCCACACCACAGATCTCGCGCCGGTCGAACAGCGCATCGTGCGCAAGGACACGGGCAAAGAAGTACCGAAGGAGGATCAAAGAAAAGCGCTGCCGCTGAGCCGTTCGCATGCGGTCATTCTTCAGCGGGATGAGCTTCAGACCCTCGAGCCTGCGGCGTCCCGAGATGTTGACCTGTGCCGGTTCGTTGCTCGCGAGCTGCTTTCGGATCAGTGGTACGACCGACCTTACTATCTCGGTCCGGACGGGAATTCAGATGCGTATTTCTCCCTCGTCGAAGCACTCGAGCGCACTGACCTGCTCGGCATCGCGCGGTGGGTCATGCGCAAGAAACGGTATGTCGGCGCGTTGTTCCTGCATGACGGCTACTTGATGATGTCGACGCTCCGCCGAGCAGATCAGGTCTTGAGTTTCTCTGGAATCGAACCGGCGAAGTCTGCAAAGCCCACGACCAATGAGCTCAAGCTCGCCGAGCAGCTCGTGTCCTCGATCGCGAGCGATTTCGATCCGACGGCGTGGCACAACGGATACCGCAAACGCGTGTGCGCGTTGATCGAAGCGAAAGCGCGCGGCAAGAAGCTGGAGCCCGTAAAACCGAAACGACGCGCCGCCAGAGGAGATTTGGCCGAGAATCTCAGAGCGAGCATTGCGGCGGCACGGGAGAGAGAGGTTGCCTAGGCGCGCACGCAAGACCAATGGCCATGACAGCGAGCGAGCTGCGGCCGCGGTGCGTTCGTTCTGGTCGGGAACCATCAGCTTCGGGCTGGTCAGCATTCCCGTGGATTTGTATTCGGCCACCCGCCCTCGGCAGAAGTCGATGAAGCTGGTCGATCGCGACGGCAATCCGCTCGGTCGGCGTTACGAGTGCTCGAAGGAAGGCAAGCGGCTCGCAAACGACGACCTCGTGCGCGGGTATGAAACCGATTCCGGCAAGCTCATCGTAATCACCGACGAAGAATTCGAATCGATGGCTCCGGAAGAATCGCGCGACATCGAGCTACACAGCTTCGTCCCGTTCGAGCAGATCCCGCCGATCTTTTACGATCGGCCGTACTTTCTCGCGCCGTCCGGCAAATCGTCGAAGGCCTATCACCTACTCTCCGAGGCGATGCAGCGCAGCGGCCGCGTTGCCGTCGGCAGTTTCGTCATGCGCGGGCGCGAGTATCTCGTGGCCATCGTTTCCGAGAACGGCGTCCTGCGGGCGGAAACGTTGCGGTATGCGGATGAGATTCGCCCACCGAAGTCGATCGGTTTGCCCAAACGTGCCAAAGCGAATTCGAAGAGCGTCAACGAGCTTCGCAAAGAGATCAAAGCGCTGCGCAAGGATCGATTGGGTGTCGCCGAACTGGAGGATCGCGAAGCGGATACCTTGCAGGCGCTCGCTCGCGAGAAAGAGCGCAAGGGCAAGGATGTGATCGAGCAATACGGACTGGAAGAGGAAGCGCCCGAAGGCGGCGCACAAGTCGTCGACTTGATGGAAGTGCTGAGGAAGAGCCTCTCGAAGCGTGCAAGCGTAGCGTCGGCCGAACGTGCCCTGACAGACAAGTCCGCCGCACGCCGTGAGGCAGGTTCGAACGGCAAACGTAGCGGCAATGGCGGGCGGCACGCTCGTTCACGGGCCGCCAGGAGCGAAGCCAAACTGAAACAGGCCTCGAAAAGCGAGCTCGAAAAGCTCGCTTCCGACCTTCACATCACTGGACGGAGCAAGATGGACAAGGCTGCGCTCCTCAACGCGATCTTGCGCGCGAGGTGAAGTCCGCAAGCGGTAGGCGCGACTATTTTCCCAAGAGCGCGGCGACGCCGAAGACAGCGAACAGCGCAGCCGCCACGAAACGCATCTTTCGCAAGGGAAAGCGTTTCGTGAGACTTTCGCCCACCATCACGGCCGGCACGTTCGCCACCATCATGCCGAGCGTCGTCCCGACTGTCACAGTCAACACGTCGCTATACTGGGCGCCGAGCGCAACGGTTGCGAGCTGCGTCTTGTCTCCCATCTCCGCGATGAAGAACAACACCATTGCCGCCAGAAATGCGCTCGAGCGGTGCTGTGCCGAAGGCTCCTCCTCCAGCTGATCCGGAATCAGCGCCCATACGGCAAACGCGAGAAATGCAACGCCGACGATGATGTCGATGACGTCGGAATCGATGGCGAGCGCTGCCCATTGTCCGAGCCACGCTGCAAGGGCGTGATTGACGATCGTTGCGATGAAGATGCCTAGGATGATGGCCCATTGCCGACCAGGCCACCTCGCAGCAAGCACGAACGAAAGCAATTGAGTCTTGTCGCCGAGCTCAGCGAGCGTGACCAGGCTCAACGATGCGAGAAAGGGCGATGTCGACAAGGAATCCACGATCATTCATCGGGGCCGGCGATTCGCACCAATGACTCCAATGGCCCCGCCGGCCCGGCTGGGACATCGAAGTCAATGGTCTCGCCTTGCACATGCCGCTGACGCCATGGCCGGAACGACCAAGTGTGTTGACGTCAGCTCCTCCCGTTGCGGAAGGCGGCTACTCCCCAATGACGGCCGCGACTATACGGGTCGACGCTGCAAGTAGCAAGACACAAGCACAAAAGCTGACGAGGGCGTAGGGCTTAGGGCTCGGGGCGTGGGCTAAGACAAGCGCACGAAGCGGCTTCCCACGGAAGAGCACTGGGCTCTGCAAAGAAATCTACGTGCGAACACGCGCTTCTACCTTCAGCCTTCAGCCTTCAGTCTTCAGCCTTCAGTCTTCAGCCTTCAGCCTTCAGCCTTCGAAGATCGCGATCCCCGTCAGCTCGGCCAGCTTCGCGACGAGCTGTTCCTGGAACTCGACGTCGAGTGTTTCCGGCGCCGGCTCTCGCCGGTTGCGATGATGCCAATACGCACCGCTGACTCGTGCAGCGGGATCGTCGCTGGCCGCAAGCCACGTTTGCGTGAGATAGCCCTGCTCGAGATCGTCGGGCGCATTCGGCCCGCCCATCTTGGTCGGCACCCATCCGGGATCTACGGCGTTGCTGAGCACATCCGGCCAATGCCTGGCAACTGCGAATGCGAACGCCGTGAGAAACAGTTTGCTTTCGGAATAGGCGGTGCTCGGCTCCCAGCGGCGCTCAACCCAATCGATATCGTGCAGCGATGCGCGCGCTTCCCGATGCATGCCGCTGCTGAGATAGATCAACCGAAGCGGCCGATCGATCAGTGCCGTCAAGATGTAAGGCGCCAGAGTGTTCACGGCTAGCGTCGTCGCGTGACCTTCCGGCGTCGAGCCACGGCTGCGGAGCTGATAGACGCCTGCGTTGTGAATCACCGCGTCCATTCGCCCGATCTCGTTCACTTGTTCTGCGATGGCGCGCGTTTCAGCGGCGCTCGCGAGGTCGCCGACGACGACGCCTGCCGATCTTTCGGTAAGATCGTCGAACTCTGCCGCGCGCTGCGCGGAACGCGCATGGAGCACGACCTCATGCCCCTCCGCGATGAGCGCGCGCGCCGCGAGAAGACCGAGACCATCGCTCGAACCGGTAATGAAAACTCGACTCATACTTTGCTGACGCCTCATGCTGCAAACGGCCGGCCGTGATACTTCCGCAGAAGGCCGGCAACGATCACATTGCAACACTCGAGACCTACCGGAGCCATCGGTATCTTCGCGTTGCGAAGCCTCGAACCTGCCTCAAAACCACTGCGCGTCCGCAGGTAACCCGCCAGCCGTGCAGGGAGCAAGCACTCAACGCTGAGCTGCGATCGCTGCTGCAGCGGCGAGTTTGTGTTTGGCTTGCCAAGGAGGACCGACCGATCGACCCATCGTAGCAAGCACTTCATTCACGTCGCGACCCAGCACGTCGGTCGCCTCGCGGAAGACTTGCTCGCGGTCATACCAACTTACCGTCCAGCCGCGCGCCTCAGCTGCGCTCGCGAGAGCTTGCCGATACATCGCGGAATCGGCGACGCTTGCGGCACGCGTATCGGCGATGCGCTCTTCAGTCGTCGCCGGAAGGCTCGGACAGACACGGATCGCAATACGCGAGATCGGCACCGGCACGGATGCAGCAATCGCCTCGAGACACTCGCGCGCGCCCTGCTCTGCAGCTTCATGCACACGTGCAACGAGCGCTACCGCCTCGGCCAACGAAATCGGCCGCGACCAACCGCTCTTCAAGTAACGACCGACCGCCCACGAGCCTTCGTGATGATGCGGATGCGTCGGCAGCCCATACGTCAAGTCGACACGTCGCCGGTCGAGCAGCTCGCCTGCTGCTGAGACGGTTACGAGTACTGCTGAGTTACCGTGCTCAACGACGCCTACTGCGGCCTGGTTCGACTTCACGTCGCTCTCCTTTCGCCGTGGCTCCTCGCTACGGCGCAGTTGATAGTAATACGCCCCGGCACACGTAGCCCGCGCCTCCATTACGCCGAAACGCACGGAACAACCGGGCCATGCTGTGCAATTCTTTCAAGCGCGTCTCCGATCGTGCGGCGACCGGCCTGGAAATCTCAATCTCGGGCGCATCGGCATGATGCAGGGCAGTCAGTTACCAGTGAACACGAGCACAGCGGCCGACCGGCTGCTCGACATTGCGCGTCGGATGCTCGAAGACTTGCATGCGGACGATCGGGCGATCCGAGCCGTCTCACTGGATGCATCGCTCGATCACGACCTCGGGCTCGACAGCCTTGCGCGCGTCGAGCTGCTTGCTCGCATCGAGCACGAACTCGGAGCGTCTTTGCCCGAGACAACTCTGCAAACCGCTAACACGTTGGGCGACATTGCTGCAGCGCTCGGTGCACCTGCGCACTTACCCTCTTCGCGCCCACGCGAACAGCGCCGGACAACGACTGGCACGATTCCGCCGCGCGGCATCGCCACCTTGGACAGCGTGCTGCGTTGGCACGTCGAGCACGACGAACAATTCGTCCAACTAGAAATCTTGAACGACCGCGGCAGCGAGACGTTCACATACCGGGAGCTTTGGGACAACGCGCAGCGGATCGCCGCGGGGCTGCAGCAAGAGGGCGTCACGAAAGGTGATCGAATCGCATTGATGCTCCCGACTTGTCGCGAATACTTCTTCGCATTCCTGGGGAGCGTGTTGGCAGGCGGCGTGCCGGTCCCTCTGTACCCACCCACGCGCCCTAATCAGATCGAAGAGCATGTGCGGCGCCATCGAGGCATTCTCGACAACGCGGCACCTGCACTGCTGATCTCCACGCCCGAATTGCATCGGCTCGCCGCCATTCTGCAGTTGCACACCTCTTCGGTCCGTCACATTGCCACGCCCGATGAGCTCCTTGCATGCAATGCGGCACCCATTCCCGTCACGCTCGAGCGCGATGATCCGCTGTTTCTCCAGTACACGTCAGGCAGCACGGGTCAACCGAAAGGGGTCGTGCTCACTCATGCAAACGTGCTGTCGAACATCGAAGCGCTCGGCAGCGTGCTCGAAGTTTCGAACGGCGACGTATTCGTGAGCTGGCTGCCGCTCTATCACGACATGGGATTGATCGGCGCGTGGCTCGGGCCGCTGTATTTCGGCGTTGCGCTCAAGGTCATGTCGCCGCTCGCGTTCCTTGCGCGTCCCATCCGTTGGCTCGAAGCGATCGATCGCTATCGAGGCACATTGTCGGCCGCCCCGAACTTTGCC
>DATCLP010000721.1:0-1634 GCA_036563855.1 Steroidobacteraceae bacterium
CATGATCGACTGCATGACTTCGATCGTCACCTCCAGGTCGCCGCGGCCGGAACCTAGGTAAACGGCCGCGTCGTTCGGCAGCGCCACCTGCTTTGCACAGCGGCCGGCGCCGATCAATGCGAGTTGAATGAACCGGCCGATACGGCGCACCGGCGTCCCGATTGCTTCGGTCACGAGCGGTTTCAAGTCGGCAGCAGAGTCATCCGAATCGATCCGTTCGACGTAATCGCCGTAGCCGCTGATGTAGATGGGTTTCATTCGCTACGCGCTCCGTCGTTGGCGACGATCAACGAGGTATTGCTGCCGCCGAAGCCGAAGTAGTTGAGCATGAACTTGCCGGGCTCTTGACTGCGAAGCGCTTGGTTCAGCACGACGTCCAAATCGCTGTCCCCCGCCGCAATGCCCGGCGTTCCCGGCAGCATCCCGCGCTCTACGGAAGAACAGAACAACGCCAACTCGGCGATGCCGCAAGCGCCGAACGTGTGGCCGATATACGGCTTCAACGCGCAGACAGCCGGTGCGCTCTGAAAGACGCGACGCAGGCCGGCCGCTTCGGCCTCATCGTTGAGCAGGCTTGCGGTGCCGTGAGTCTTGAGTGCCGCAATGTCCTCGGCTTTGCATCCGCTGCGCTCGAGCGCCTGCTCAACGACAACAGCGATCGCGCTGCCGTCGGGATTCGTCGCTGAAATGCTGTGCGTGTCGCACAGATTCGCGCCGCCCAACAGAGTCCAACTTGCGCCGCGCACTTCCGCGCTGACGACGACGGCGGCGCACGCTTCGCCCGGTACCAATCCGCTGCGCCGGCAATCGAATGGGCGCATCACGTCGTGAGTGATGAGCTGTAGGCCGCTGAAACCGAGCGCAGTCACGACATTGAACATTTCCACGCCGACGACGAGCGCATGGTGCAATCGACCCGCGCGCACCATGGCCGCTGCTGCAAGCAGAGCGTTCGCACTTGCCGTGCACGCCGTGTAGTAACTGTAGTCGGGTCCCTGAATGCCGAATGCGGCACGTAACCGATTTGCCAAATTGCCGAGGCTGCTCGTTTCGAGCATCGGCAGCGCATTCCTCGACGTTTGCAAATCGCGGCGATATTGCGTCTCGAGCACCGGCATTTCGCCGCACGACGAACCGAGGAAAAGGCCCATCGACCGTCGCTCCGTTGCGGAGATCCGAGCGCGCTCGAGCGCTTCGACGATCACGCCGCGCAAGGCCTGCTCGAATCGCACTTCCATGTCTTCGAGCGGTGTATCGGCAAGCGTGTAGTAAGGAATCGAGCGCGATTCGTTTCCAAGCTGGAACGACACTGGTCGCGGCGGCTGCGGCGCGCGGTTCAGCGCTTCGAGGTTTGCATCGATCCCCCGCCCGAGCGTGGTGTGCAAACCGAACGCGGTGAGATGGACGGGAGGCATGGGTCTTGCGTCGTGACCGGTGACTCGTGACTGGTGCGCACTCGCGCGGCGAGCGCGTCGCTACAGCCTGCAGCCGAGAGCCTATGGTCTGGCAAAGGCCGGACTTTCGGCCATGATCGTCTCCGCCAGCGCGTCGATGTTGCGCAACGCTCGTCGGGCTTTCGGGCCGTCTTCGATGCGCACGCCGTAACGCTCTTGCACGGCCATACAAATCTGCAG